>JANNCZ010000010.1:0-3746 GCA_031387185.1 Burkholderiales bacterium | reverse complement strand
CAACTACCGCGAGCTGCGCCGCGAGCTCGAAGCCAAGGGCTGCGTGTTTCGCTCCCACTCCGATACCGAGGTGTTGCTCCACCTCTATGCAGAGCGTGGTGAGGCCATGGTGCACGCCTTGCGCGGCATGTTCGCTTTCGGCATCTGGGACGAGCGCGCGCAGGAGTTGTTTCTCGCGCGCGACCCGCTGGGCATCAAGCCGCTCTATTTTGCCGACAACGGCAGCACTTTGCGCTTTGCGACGCAGGTCAACGCACTGATCCAGGGCGGGCAGGTCGACACCAGCGAAGACCTGGCCGGGGTGGCCGGCTTCCACCTGTTTGGCTGCGTACCGGACCCGCACACCTTCTATCGCGCGGTGCATGCCTTGCCGGCCGGCACGACCATGCGCGTCGGGCGCAACCGCATGCGCGAGCCGGTGGCCTATTTCAGCCTGACCGAAGAATTCCGGAAGGCCGAAGCTGCGCCGGTCACGCTTGCGCCGGATGCCGTCGACGAGCTGATCCGATCCACGCTGCGCGATTCGATGCGCCATCACATGGTGTCCGACGTACCGGTTGGTGTGTTCTTGTCGGCGGGGGTGGATTCCACCGTTCTTGCCGCACTCGGGGCCGAACAGCACCCGGGAAGCCTGCGCGCCATTACGCTCGGGTTCCGCGAGTATCAGGGCACCATTGACGACGAGACGGTTCTCGCCGAAAAAATCGCCGCAAGCCTCGGCATCGAGCACACCACGCGCTGGATCCAGCGCAGCGATTTTCGCGGTGAATGGCAGGGCTTTTTTTCGGCCATGGACCAGCCTTCGACCGATGGCGTCAACAGCTACCTGGTGGCGCAGTCCGCCGCCGTGAGTGGCCTCAAGGTGGCGATATCGGGCCTCGGTGGCGACGAACTGTTCGGCGGCTACCCGAGTTTTCGCGACGTGCCGCGCATGCAGCGCTGGATTCCGCGCCTGCCGGCCCTGGGCCGCGCCGTGCGCGCCGTGTCCAGCCCGGTGTTGCGCCACCTCACCTCCCCCAAATATGCCGGGCTGCTTGAATACGGCGGCACCTACGCCGGCGCCTACCTGCTGCGCCGCTCCCTGCATATGCCGTGGGAACTGCCGCGGCTGCTGGGCCGCGAACGCGCGCAAAGCGCCATGCAGTCGCTGCGCCCGCTCGAAGGTCTGGAACGCACCGTGAGCGGGCTGACGAGCGAGCGCTGTATCGTCGCTGCGCTGGAACTGTCCTGGTACATGCGCAACCAGTTGCTGCGCGATGCCGACTGGGCCGGCATGGCCCATGGTGTCGAGATCCGCGTGCCGTTTGCCGATGTCACCGTGATTCGCACCCTGGCGCCGCTGCTGGCCGGCCGCAACCCGCCGACCAAGACGCAACTGGCGCACGCGGTGGCCCACCCGCTCACCGAGGCCATCGCCGCGCGCCGGAAGACCGGCTTTTCGGTGCCGGTGCGCGACTGGCTGCGCGAAGACGCCCCCAACCTGTCGGGCGAGCGCGGTTTGCGCGGCTGGTCGCGGGTGATCCGGCGCATCAAGGGTGGCCACCGGTTTCTCGCCTTCATCACCGACGGTTTCGGTGGACACGGCGGCATCGCTTTGTATAACCGCGATCTGCTGCAGGCGCTGTGCAGCTACCCGGCTTGCGCCGGCGGGGTGGCGCTACCGCGGCACATGCCCAACCCCCCCGGGACCCTGCCGCCCAAGCTCGCCTATATCGACAGCGCGGTCGGCGGCAAGCTGCGCTACCTGGCCGCCGCGTTCCGGCAGTTGCGCCAGTACCGCAGCTTTGACGTGGTGCTGTGCGGCCATATCAACCTGCTGCCGCTGGCGTGGCTGGCGAGCCGGCTCTTCAAGGTGCCGTTGATATTGATGATCTACGGCATCGACGCCTGGCAGCCGACCAAAAGCCGTCTGGCAAACCGGTTGGCCCATCAGGCCGAGTGGGTGGTCTCGATCAGCGGCATCACCGCGCAGAAGTTTCGTGCCTGGGCCCACGCCGGCCCCCAGCAACTGCTGGTGCTGCCGAACGCGATTCACGCCGAATGGTATGGCCCCGGCGCCAAAAATCCGGCCTTGCTGCGGCGCTACCGGCTCGAAGGCAAAACCGTGCTCATGACCCTCGGGCGGCTGGTGTCCGCCGAGCGCTACAAGGGCTTCGACGAAGTGCTGGACGTCCTGCCGGCACTGGCTGCCGTGAACCCCCGGCTGGCTTACCTGATAGTCGGCGACGGCTCCGACCGCCGCCGCCTGGAAAAGAAAGTTCGCGCCCTCGGCCTTATGGATCGTGTGGTGTTTGCCGGCCTGGTGCCCGAAGCCGAAAAGGCCGACCACTACCGCCTCGCCGATGCCTATATCATGGCGAGCCGGGGCGAAGGATTCGGCTTTGTGCTGCTAGAAGCCATGGCCTGCGGCATCCCCGTGATAGCCAGCAAACTCGATGGAGGCAGGGAAGCGGTGCGCGACGGACAATTGGGCATGCTGGTGGACCCGGGCGATGCAGACGCCCTGAAACGTGCCATCCTCGAAACCCTGGAGCGGCCCACCGGGGTGGTTCCCGAAGGGCTGGCGTATTTCTCCTTCTCCCACTTTGAAGCGCGGGTGCATGGCCTGATCGGGCAGGTGCTGCCCGACCCCGCCCGCCCCGATCTTGTGCACCTATTTGGCGGCCCATGAAAACCGCCCTGATTCTCGGCATTTCCGGCCAGGACGGCGCCTATCTTGCGCGCCTGTTGCTGGAAAAAGGCTATCGCGTGGTGGGCGGCTCGCGCGATGCGCAGATCACGCCGTTTGCGAATCTGCTTCGCCTTGGCATACGCCAGCGCGTCACGCTCGAGTCAGTCAGCCTGAACGACTTTCGCAGCGTACTGCAAACCCTAAACAAGGTCGCGCCCGACGAGGTTTACAACCTGGCCGGGCAAAGCTCGGTCGGCCTGTCGTTTCAGCAGCCGGTGGAAACGCTCGAAAGCATCGCCTTTGGCGCCCTCAACCTGCTCGAAGCAATCCGCTTCAACGGCAAGGCGGTCAGGCTCTACAATGCCGGCTCCTCGGAGTGCTTTGGCAACCTGCCGGACACGCCCGCCGACGAGAACACACCGTTTCGCCCGAAAAGCCCCTATGCGGTGGCCAAGGCGGCGGCATTCTGGGAGGTGGTCAATTATCGCGAGGCCTACGACCTGTTTGCCTGCTCGGGAATCCTGTTCAACCATGAGTCGCCATTGCGTCCGGAACGCTTCGTGACGCGCAAGGTGATTGCTGCGGCCTGCCGCATCGCCACCGGCTCGAACGAGACCCTGCAACTGGGCGACCTCTCGATCGCGCGCGACTGGGGCTGGGCGCCCGAGTATGTCGAGGCCATGTGGCTGATGTTGCAGCAGGACACGCCGGATGACTACGTGGTTGCTACCGGCAAGACTTTCACCTTGCGGGCGTTTGTTGAAACTGCTTTCACCCACCTGGGGCTCGACTGGCGCAAGCACGTGGTGACCGATGCCGGCATCGCCAGGCCGAATGAATTGCGGGTGAGCCGGGCTAACGCGGCCAAAGCCCAACACCGGCTTGGGTGGAGGGCAAAACATTCGATGCCGGACGTCGCGCGCTTGATGATCGAGGAAGAGCAGAGATCTTGAAGCCGGAAGTTGCCTTTGTCCACATTGCCCCCAGCCAAGGCTGGCGCGCCCTGAACCTCGGCGATATGTGGCAATTTCGCGAGTTGCTGACAATCTTGGTCTGGCGCGACAGTTTCGCGGTT
>JANNCZ010000959.1:0-2326 GCA_031387185.1 Burkholderiales bacterium | reverse complement strand
AGCAAGCCCCGTTTACCGGAGCCAATCGCAAGCTGATCGTGGCCCTCGCCGCCAAGCATCGCCTGCCTGCAATGTACGATCTGCGCAACTATGTGGATGAGGGCGGCCTCATGTCCTACGGACCCTCCATCACCGAACTGCACCGCCGCGCCGCGTTCTATGTGGACAAGATTTTCAAGGGTCGCACGCCCGCCACCCCGCTTTTTCTCGAGCAGATGCACGCGGTGGCGCAGCAGTTGGGCCTGACGCTTGCAGTCCACGAAATCAACGAGACCGTGGCACTGACAAGCGCGTTCGCGGCCATGCAGCGCGCCGGCGCCCAGGTGTTGATCGTGCAGCAAGCCCCATTTACCGGAGCCAATCGCAAGCTGATCGTGGCCCTCGCCGCCAAGCATCGCCTGCCTGCGATGTACGATCTGCGCACCTTTGTCGATGACGGCGGCTTGATGTCCTACGGACCCAATGTCATCGACCTGCATCGCCGCGCCGCGCTCTATGTGGACAAGATTTTCAAGGGTCGCAAGCCTGCCGACCTGCCGGTGGAGCAACCTACGATATTCGAACTGTTTATCAATCATGGAACGGCCAAGGCGCTCGGTTTAAAGATCCCGCAGTCCTTGCTGATCAGTGCTGACAAGATAATCGAGTAGACCAGACGATGCCCGGGAGAGGCCGGCGTCAGTCACGCTCTTGCCCACCACCCGCAGGCTGTACCAACTGGGTGACCGATGACTTTGTCGGCCCATCGAAGGGCGAGCCACGCAAGAAGATCGGCGATTAGACGGGCCTCAACATTGTTCCGGAAACGCAGGAAGAGTTGGTCAGGCGTCTTGCACCGGAGTTGTGAGCGATTGCAGCTACACAACGCATGTGCACTGCATCCGAGGGGAACTACGGCGCAGCCCGCTGCATCGCCTGCGGCTTGAGCGGCGCGTCATTGCCTGCCAGCGGGTCATGCGCGGTCGCGTATTCAAACCAGTCGCGTGCGCGCATGCCGGCAGCCGCCGCGCGCATCGAGGTCTTGATGCGCGGCACCCCTGCCGGTGGAAACGCGGCAATGCGTGCCGCCACGGCGCACGCGTGCGCGACCACCTGATCGTCATCGACCACCTCGGAGGCGACGCGCTCGCGCAGCATGGCCTCGGCACCCAGGCGCTCACCCAGAAAGCAAAGACGCGCGGCCGCCGCTTCGCCATGCTTGAGCACCAGCCAGGCAATGTTCTTGGGGGCAGCCATGCCGAGCTGGATTTCGCCGACTTGCAAAAAGGCGCTGCGCCCGGCCACCAGCAGGTCGCAGGCAATGGCCAATGCGGCGCCGCCGTTGATAGCGTATTTTTCGAGCGCACCGACGAACACCTTGGGCGATTCAATCAGCAGGCAATGCACTTCGTCCCAGGTGGCCCTAAAGGTGCCGGCCCACGCGGGGGCCGGCTCGGCATTGAAAGCCTTGACATCAAGCCCCGAGCAAAATGCACCACCAGCGCCGCGCAACACGACAGCGCGAATGGCGTCATCCTCGTTGATTTTTGCCAGTGCATCGCGCATGCCTTCGGCCAGAGTGCCCTCAATGGCGTTTTTGCGCTCCGGCCGGTTGAGGATCAATTCGGCCCAGCCTTCGTGGTGTTCCAGCTTCACCGCCATGACTGCGTTCATGCGAGCTCCTGTGCTGGCTGTATTGATGATGCAATTGGCTCACTATGCCAGATCGGGCGTGATGGCAGGCGGAGCGTTTGGGCTATGCTTATGCAAGCAACAAGGACGGCAAACGGTGGTTTGGTACAGCCCCCATGATTAAGGAGACCCTGATGAAACCCTGGATGACAACACTAGCGGCGTGCCTGTACCTGACGGTGGCTGGGAGCGTTGCGGCACAAAGCTGGCCTACGCGACCGGTACGGGTGATCGTGCCGTATCCGGCAGGCGGCGTGGTGGACGTCATGACGCGTGCCGTCACAATCCGCCTGGCTGCCGATCTGGGCCAGCCCTTCGTGGTTGAATCGAAGCCCGGCGCGGGCGCCAACATCGCTGCCGAGTTCGTTGCCAACACCGCAGCCGACGGCTACACCCTGCTGGTATCGGCGCCCTACATCATCAACAACCCGATGCTGGAGACCGGCCTGCGCTGGCAGCCGAAAGACTTTGTGCCGGTGACGCGCTACGCGCTCTCGCCCAGCTTCATTCTGGTGCCGCCCAATTCGCCGGCGCGCACCGTGAAGGATTACGTGGCCATGGCACGTGCCAAGCCGGGGCTGCCGATTGGTGACGGCGGCACCGGCAGCACCCAGTCGATGGCGACGCAAATGCTCAGCGTGGTGGGAGATTTCCG
>JANNCZ010000958.1:0-2590 GCA_031387185.1 Burkholderiales bacterium | reverse complement strand
GCCCTGCGCGAGATGCTGGGTGTCGATGAAGATGCCTTGCGTCAGGCACGCTGGAGCACATTTTTCGCGGACGGTTCGTGGCAGCGCTTGCAGGATATGGTGGCGCCCGCAGGTGCCGCCGAGATTGAACTTGACGGCGCTGTGCCTGCGCCGGGGACGGAGCGCAAGCGCTTTTTGATCAAGGCGGCATTGGCCGAGGAGCGCATCGAAGGCTCCTTGCAGGACATTACCGAAAAATCCAAAGCGGTCGAACGTCTGCACTTTTTGGCGGAGAACGATTCGCTCACTGGTTCGCTCAACCGGCGCGGCATCGAGCGCCTGCTGGCCGAAGCGTTGGCGCAAATGCCGGCTGGCAAACCGCTGGCCGTGGCCTATCTCGACCTTGACCGGTTCAAGCTGGTGAATGATCTTTACGGCCATTCTGCCGGTGACGAAGTGTTGCGCCAGGTGTGCGTACGCGTGTGCGAAATGCTGACGCCGGGGCAATCGCTCGGGCGCATCGGTGGCGACGAATTTGTCATCGTATTTGCTGGCACGCCGATCCGCCCGGCGGCGTGGACTTGCCGCGGCATTCTGGACCGGCTTGTCGCGCAGCCGTTTCAAGTGGGCGACAAGGCGTTTCAGGTGCGCGGCTCGATGGGCTTGGTCGAGGTCGATGCAGGCTCCGCGATCAGCGATGTGATTTCGACCGCCGACGAAGGTTGCCGCGAAGCCAAGCGCGGCCATCACCGGGACGGCCTGGTGATCTATGAAAAAAGCGCTGATATTTTTCACCAGCGTGAACTTGACCTCCGATTGGTCGCGCGCCTTTCCCATCCTGATGGGCCGCAGGGTTTGTTCCTCGAAATGCAGCCGCTGCTCTCGGTGCGGCAGCCGTTCGAGGCGCTCAACTTTGAAGTGTTGCTGCGCATGCGCGATGCCGATGGTTCGTTGGTCTCTGCCGACCGCCTGATCCCGCTGGCGGAAGACAAGGGCCTGATTGGCATCATCGACCGCTGGGTGCTGACCAATGTGCTGACCTGGCTCAATGCGCACGGCGACCGTCTCAAAAATACGCGTTTTGTCTGCATGAATCTCTCGGGCGCGTCGCTCAACGACGAGCATTTTGTGGCTGATGCGTTTGACCTGCTCGACCGCTATCCGCGCGCGGCGCAGCGCCTGTGTCTGGAGATCACCGAGAGCGTCGCGCTGCACGATCTTGACAACATGCGCCGCTTCATCGATTCGGCGCGCGCCGCCGGTTGCAAGGTGGCACTCGATGATTTCGGCGCCGGTTACACCTCGTTCTCCTACCTCAAGGATTTGCCGGCCGATGTGCTCAAGATCGACGGCTCGTTCATTCGGGCGGTCAATGTGCATCCGTCCAATCTCGCGATTGTCGAGGCCATCGTCAGCCTCGCACGCAGCCTCGGCATGAGCACAATCGCTGAGTGGGCCGAAGACCGCGAAACCGTGGAAACTCTGGTCGAATGCGGCATCAACCACATCCAGGGTTACGTGGTGGCGCGGCCGCAGTCACCCGAACTGATCCTTGCCGCCACATCGAGCGGCAGCTTCATCCAGGACGAAGGTCTGCGTCAATATGTGCGCAGCCTCACCGCCGAAGCGCAAGCAGCGCCGGTGTGGGATGGCGCGGTGCCGGTCAAGCCGACTGATTTGCATTGAGCGGGTTTTTCCGGCATCTGGACCGGAGAATGGCTTGTGGAGCCGTTCTCTATGGCATGTCATGTCAAAACTGGCTTGCACCAACGGTTTCAGGCAGCGGCATGTTCGGGTATTTTGCCTCACGGTTTGTCAAGCGAGCTTGCCGGACAATTCACATATTCGAGGTCGATTGCGGGCGCTTTCAAGGAAGTAATATGGACGTCCGGTGATCCAACCTGGCCGGCGTTCCCATCCAGAAAACCCGATTGAATTGTGATGACTAAACGGATCAATGCCGACAAGCCACACCTTTGGAAGGGCGACATTGCTGCGTCCGTTGACCAGTTCAACCAGTGGTTTATGCGGTTCGCGCCCTCGGCATTCCGCTCAACGCGCGTTGAGACCACTGCGCATGTAAAAGCCGCATTGTTCGCCACCCGTGACCTTCACAACATCAACGCAGCCACTCTCCGGGAACATCCGGGTGCGCTCTCCACCTTGCGCATGTGTACCGCTCCGCCGCTGGCGGTGGATCGTCTGATTGGATTGGCCGATGCGCGCAAGAATCTGGTTGGCCGGATGGAAGAGGGCAAGCTTCCGGTCAGGATGGACGGCGTCGAATTGAATGCCGAGTTGACCAAGCTCTGCCGCATCATTTCAAAGCTCTTGGATCGTGACATCTTTCCGTGGCTGGATACGGGAAAAGCGCCGGCCGAACTCGAGCGCGAACGGGCAGCAACGATCGTGGCTGACCGCTTGTGCAGCGCCGTCGCAAACCCGATCATTCGCAATGCTCAAGAGCAGCGGCAACTGAAACTTGTTGGCGATTGGCTCGATGCCCGAGGTTACAAAAAGCAAAGCCATCCGTCCGGGAAACCGCTGGCTGAAATGGAATCCTCAACATACGCCTTCCGCATGAATGTCATCGCCGGCAAGGCGCTGAAGG
>JANNCZ010000957.1:0-4124 GCA_031387185.1 Burkholderiales bacterium | reverse complement strand
ATCGTGTAGGGCACCGGCACGCCGCGGTGCATGGTGCTGTACGAATAAATCGTGCCGGTACCCTTGGCGGCAACCCACTCGGTAGCGTCCGCGCCGCAATGCGGGCAGATCGCGCGCGGGTAGTAATGCAGCTGCCCGCAGGCCTTGCATTTGCCGATCAGCAAGGTGTCTTTTGCGGTGGCATCAAAGAAAGGCTGGTTCTCCGGGTTGACCAGCGGCGTGGGCAGGGCGCGCTCTGCGGGTGCCGGCTTGGCTTCTGATGTAGTCGTTGCCATGATCATTCCCTTTCCATGATGAGGGTGGCGCTGCAGTGGCGCGAGCCGAGGTTGCCGCCGATGCCTTGCGCGAGCGCGAGGCCACAGTTGGGCACCTGCACTTTTGCGTGTGCTTCGCCGCGCAGCTGGCGCACGGCTTCGATCACTTTGGTCATGCCGCCGCGATTGGCCGGGTGGTTGTTGCACAAGCCGCCGCCATCGGTGTTGAAAGGCAGTTTGCCCACACCGGAAATCAAATTGCCGTCAGCGACGAATTTGCCGCCTTCGCCCTTTTTGCAAAAGCCGAGGTCTTCGAGCTGCATCAGTACCGTGATGGTGAAGCTGTCGTAGATCGATGCGTATTGGATGTCGGATGGCTTGAGGCCCGCTTCGGCAAATGCAGCCGGGCCGGACCAGGCAGCGCCGGTGTAGGTGAGGTCAACCTTGCCGCCAAGCTGGCCCTTGGGCGCTTCGCCCGCGCCGAGGATGTTGATGACCGGGCGCTTGAGGCTTTTCGCAATCTCGGGGCGCGTGACGATCAGCGCGCCGCCGCCGTCGCTCACCACGCAGCAATCGAGCCGGTGCAATGGGTCGGCCACCAGCGGTGAGTTGACGACCTCTTCGACCGTGACCACATCACGCAGCATGGCGTGCGGGTTGTGCTGCGCGTGATGCGAGGCCGCGACCTTGATCCACGCCAGTTGTTCGCTGGTGGTGCCGAACTCGTGCATGTGGCGCATCGCCACCATGCCGTAACCGTTGGCAGTGGCGAGGCCGTAGGAGAACTCATAACCCGCGTCCGGTGCGGCGGCGCCGTAGTTGCGCGCCTGCGTGCCGGAAGAGCCCTCCGAGCGCGGCCGGCCTGCGAGGGTGATGAGGGCGACATTGCATTTGCCGAGCGCGATCGCCTCGGCCGCATGCGCGACATGGATCAGATAGGACGAGCCGCCGACATCGGTCGAGTCGACATGGCGCACCTTGAGGCCCATGTAGTCGACCATCGAGAGCGGGCCGAGGCCGGGAGCATCACCGGCGCAGAAGTAGCCGTCAACGTCGTTTTTGGACAGGCCCGCGTCAAGCAGCGCGCCGCGCGCCGACTCGGCGTGTAGTTGGGCGACAGATTTATCGGGAGCCTTGCGTGTGGGGTGCTCGTAGGCACCGGCGATGCAGGCTTGGCGTTTGATGGTCATAGGACGTGAGTTCCGTGAGGTGCTGTGGGGGGCGGTATTGACTTGACCTTGTTAGCGTGCATCTGCAAAAAAGAAAGGGTTTATGTGACCTACTTCACAGACAAGTTCGCAGGGCGGGGCATACACTGCATTTGTCTCCTCTGCCCTCCTTCCCTCCTTGGAAGGCAGCCTCAAGCCGCAGCGCAATCCGCTGCGGTTTTTTTTCGCCGCGGTTCTTGGTTCTTCTTCGGTTAGGCGCGCGACGCACGCAAAATTTGCCGTGACGGTTGCCGCACCTGCATCAACTCATTCAGGCTCAATCCCGGCATCCTTGATCGCCTTGCCCCATTTGGCTGCTTCGCGCAGGGTGCGCTGGGCCAATGCCTCGGGCGTGCCGGGTGCGGTCTCGAGCGCGATGGAGGCGAAGCGCTCGGTCAAATCCTTGGCGCGCGCGGCGGCGTTGATCGCATCGTTGAGTTTGGTGATCACCTCGCGCGGCGTACCGGCTGGCGCGTAAGCCGCGAAGAAGGCAATCAACTCGTAGTCCTTCAAACCCGCTGCTTCGGCCACCGTGGGTACATCCGGCGCGGCGGCAGAGCGTTTGGCCGAGGTCACAGCGAGCGCACGCACTTTGCCGCCCTTGACCTGCGGCAGCATCACGGCAAAGTCAGCGGTGAACATGTTGACCTGACCGCTGATCAAGTCAGTCATCGCCGTCGGCCCGCTCTTGTAGGGCACGTGGAGCATCTTCACGCCGGCCATGCTGGCAAGCATCTCGGACGAGATGCGCTGCGACGTGCTGGCGGTGGCAAACGTCACCGTGCCCGGCTTGGCCCGGGCCAGCGCGATGAATTCGGCCAGCGTCCTGGCAGCGAAGTCATTGTTGACCGCGACGATCAATGGCACCGAGGCCATGTAGCCGATGGGCGCAAAGGCAGTGTCCTGATCGTAGGGCAGCTTCTTCATCAAATGCTTGAGCGCGGCATTGGTGCTGTTGGTGCCGAACAAAATCGTGTAGCCGTCGGCAGGCGCTTTGGCCACCGCGTCGGCACCGAGCATGCCGTTGACGCCGGGCTTGTTGTCCACCACGATGGTCTGACCGAGGGTCTCGCTCATCTTGGCCGAGAAGGCGCGCGCGATTTGATCGGTGGCGCTGCCGGGGGCGAACGGCACGATGGCTTTGATCGTCTTGCTCGGGTAGGCCTGCGCGTGCGCTGCTTGCGGTGCGGCCAAGCTTGCAGCGGCCAACGCCAGGCCCAGTGCGCAACACAGAGCGGACATGCGTGTCAAGGGTAATCTCATCGACAAACTCCTCAAGGCTTTTACGAGTCCGGCATTGTGCCTGATTCACCGCTGCCCTTGTCGCGCAAAACCCGCCACACAGCCCGCCACGAAACAAAATGGCTCCAGGAGCCGCTCCTGGAGCCATTCTTGGGTCGGCACCCCGGCTAACTTCCCCGCACTGGCCGGGGTGCCGCCAAATCAATCAGCCTGGGTATCGCTGTCTGCGGCCTCGCAGGGTGAATCAGCCTTTGTACTCCAGCACATGCATGCCGGCGTTCCAATCGGAGACGAACATCAGGCCCTCTTTGGTTACCCACAGGTCGGCGGTCTTGGCATCAAGACCGATGTTGGGGCGCGGGTCGATCAGCTTCTTCGGCGTCGGCGGGATCCAGTAGGCCACCTCCTTCGGGGCGAACTGGTTCTTGATGTCGAAGATGCGCACACCGGCGTTGTTGTAGGTGGCGAAGATGGTGTCTTCGGTCTGCATCGAGCCCGGACGGTTTTCGTGCAGGTTGTGCGGGCCGAAGGTGCCGGGTTGCGCGCAGTAGTCGCGCTCGCCCGGCGTCGGCAGGGTCGCGATCGGTACGGGAGACTCGGGCGCACGCATGTCAAGCACGAAGGTGTGGAAGGTGCCTTTGGCGCACTTCTGGGCGTTGGCTTCGTCGGCGATCACCGCAAGCTTGCGCCCCGGCAGCACCAGCGGCGTATGCGTGCCGCCGGGGAAGGGCGGCGACCAGTTGATGCGCGAAATGAATTTCGGATTGGCCGGGTCGGAGAGGTCGTGTACGGTGAGGCCGCCATCACGCCATGCGCCGAGGCCAATGTTGCCGCCGGTCAACATGTGGTGCAGCGCGTAGCGCTTGCCTTTCGGGTTCTGCGGCGTCTCGCCGGCGGCGCGGTTCATGCCGGGCAGCGCCCACTTGGAGACGATTTCCGGCTTGGTGATGTTCTGCAAATCGACCACGCAAAGCATATGGTCGGTATAGCCGTCGAAGTGCGCCGACACGTAGGCATAGCGTCCACCGGTCCACCAGCTGCGGTTGATGCCGATGCCGGGCATTTCGAGAAACGCAATCTCCTTCATCTCGCCGGGTTTGGAGATGTCGTGGATCGACAGCCCGGAACGGAATTTCTTGCGGTTGGTGAGGGTGTCGACCGGGTTGTTCTCGAAGTAGCCGCGCAGCCCGTCGTACGACTGCATTGCCACGATGTTGGCGCCGTTGGCGACCAGCATGATGTCGTCGTGGGTCTGGATCTGGTGGGTGCGCGTGCCGCTGCCGGCGGTGAAGAAATGCACCGGCTTCAATTTGCGCGGATCACTCGCGTCGAGCACGGTGATGCCGTCGCTGAACATGTGGCCGACGAACACGTGTTTGGTTTTCGGCGAGTACATCACCTGCACGCCATCGGGCTTGCC
>JANNCZ010000945.1:0-2161 GCA_031387185.1 Burkholderiales bacterium | reverse complement strand
GCAGGCGTTCCTGATAGACGCGCTCCAGCGCCGATTCATCCAGGCCTTTGAGCAGCGCTACACGGCGGCGCAGGCTTTCGGGGTAGGCAATCTCGCCACGCATGGCACTTTCGGTGATGGCCGCAACCTGCGGCTTGATCCCCAGCATGTCCGCGATCTCGTCGATGCACTCGATGGTGATGAGCGTGGAGTCCATGTCCATCACCGCGAGACGAAAACTGGCCAGCGGACGGGGCGCGTCGATGCAGTTGATGTCGGTGCGCGTCGTGTCGCCGAGCGAACGCAGGCGTGCGCGTACAGCGGCGCTAGGTGCCTGGAACAAGTCTTCGCAGGTCCAGAGCAATTGGCTGTGCTGCTGCACGCGCGTGGCACCGGCGAGGCGCGCGGCCTCCTGCACCAGTGCGCCGGTGAGCGTGGTTCCTTGAATCACGATGCGGGGAGAGGTCATGACGGAGTGAGGTCGGGGGTCAAGCGCTTGCGGCGGCGCTTTACGTAAAGTGACGGAATAGACGGAATAGACGGAATAGGGGGCAGGGTCGTGCCTTCGCGGTGGTGTTTCGCGGTCAGAGTTGCGCGTCGCGGGTTGACGGCTACTTCGCGCGCAGGCTCCAGCGCGCCGCCTCGTTGGTGTCTTGCGGCAACCCAAGTTCGCCATTGGCATAGGCGCTGGCGAGGCGCGCGGCGGCTTCCTTCACACCGGCATCACCGGCGCGCTTGTAGTAGGAGACTGCGCGCGTGCTATCGGCGTTGCGCCCGAGGCCCAATTCAAAAATGGCGCCGGCTTCCTGCATCGCAATCGGCAGCCCGGCATCGGCCGCGCGCAAAATCCAGTCAGCCCCCACAGACAACTCGCGGCTGACGCCGTTGCCGCTGGCGCTTAGATGACCATACCAATATTGCGCGTTGACGTGGCCCGCCTGCGCGGCCGCGAGAAACAGCCGGCCCGCTTCGACCGCATCCTTATCAACGCCAAGCCCATCCAGATGGAAGCGCGCCAACTGTGCCTGCGCGCGCGCATAACCCTGCGCAGCGGATTTCTTGAGCCAGTCAATCATTTGCGGCACGTCAGCGTTGCCCGCGCGGCCCTGGCCCAGCATCACGGCCAGGTTGTATTGCGCGATGGCCGAGCCGCCGTCCGCGCCGATGCGGTAGAGCCGGGCGGCCTCGGCAAAGTCTTGCGTCACGCCGCGCCCGTCGTAGTGCAGGGCGCCGAGATTGTTGGCCGCGAGCGGGTGCTTGAGTTCGACTGCTCGTGCATACCAGCGTGCGGCCGTGCTCAGATCGGGCGCTCCTACCGGAGGCGTCTCAAATACCATGCCAAGCGTAGCGGCGCTTTCGGCGTCGCCAGTCTCGGCGCGGCGCTTGAGCGTTTCGATCAGTTGCGGACCGCGCACGCGGTCCCATGCAGTGCGGCCTTCGAGCATGGCCAACAGACGCGCGGCATCGGTGAGTGAGGCATCGCCAGAAGAAGCGCTGCCAGAGCCAGTGGCAGCCGCTTGCGGCCCGGAAGCCGCGCCAGTCAAGGGTTTCGAGAGGGCGCCTGTTTTACTTTCTCCCATGGCCTCCAGCGCCGCGCCTGCGCCAACGTGTCCCTGCGCTGCTGCCTTGCGATACCAGAACACAGCGCGTTCGCGATTGGCTTCGATGCCTTGCCCGCTCTCGCGCATGCGGCCAAGCAAAAACTGCGCTTCGGCAATGCCGAGCTGGGCCTGTGGTTCGAGAATCGCCAGGGCGCGCTTGTAGTCACCCGCCTGATAGGCGTCCATGCCCGGCCCGGCCCAAACGGAGGACATCAACAACGCACAGCAGAGCAATGAAGCGGAGAATGAAGCGGAGAATGAAGCGGAGGAACGCGAGGACATCGGAGAACGGGACGAAAGACTGCGTCGCAGGATGAAACGGGTGAAATGACGTGATCGATTACGTGATTGCGTGCAGCGCGATTCTAGCGGCTTGCGCGCGCTCCGGCGCGCTCTGCGTGCTCAGCGCCATGCGCAGGCGGTCTTGGCCCGAGAGCGTATAGCGCCGGTCTTTTTGAATCAGCTTGATCACCTTGGCCGCATCAATCGGCGCACCGGGCTTAAACTGCAGCAGGATGCTCTCCGGACTGGCATCAATGCGCGCCACGCCGAGCGCCGCGCCATCAATGCGCAGGCGGTGC
>JANNCZ010000911.1:0-10138 GCA_031387185.1 Burkholderiales bacterium | reverse complement strand
CCATGATTCTTTTTAATGTCAGCCAAGCCACTGACCACAAACTCCAGCGCGGTCTGCCAGTCGGTCTCCCGCCACTCGCCGCCCTGCTTGATCATCGGCGTGGTCAGGCGCTCAACCGAATTGAGCGCTTCGTAGGAAAAGCGGTCCTTGTCCGAAATCCAGCATTCGTTGACGTCGTCATTTTCCAGCGGCACGACGCGCATCACGCGGTCGCCCTTGACCTGTACCACCAGATTGGCACCGAGCGAATCGTGCGGGCTAATGCTCTTGCGACGCGCCAATTCCCAGGTGCGAGCCGAATAGCGGAACGGTTTGCTGGTCAGCGCACCGACCGGGCAGATGTCGATCATGTTGCCGGACAACTCGGAGTCCACCGTCTTGCCGACAAACGAAGTGATCTCCGAATGCTCGCCGCGGCCGAGCATGCCCAGTTCCATCACACCGGCAATTTCCTGCCCGAACCGCACGCAGCGGGTGCAATGGATGCAGCGGCTCATCTCTTCCATCGATACCAGCGGGCCGATGTTTTTGTGGAACACCACGCGCTTCTCTTCGGTGTAACGCGACGCCGACCCGCCGTAACCGACAGCCAAATCCTGGAGTTGGCATTCACCGCCCTGATCGCAAATTGGGCAATCTAGCGGATGGTTGATCAGCAAAAACTCCATCACGCCGGCCTGCGCCTTGCGTGCCTGCTCCGAGGCTGTGTACGCCTTCATACCCGTGGTGACCGGCGTCGCGCAGGCAGGGAGCGGCTTGGGTGCCTTCTCGACCTGCACAAGGCACATGCGGCAGTTGGCCGCAATCGACAATTTCTTGTGATAGCAAAAGTGCGGAATGTAGATGCCGAGCTTGTTGGCAGCATCCATCACCATGCTGCCTTCGGGCACTTCGACCGTTTGGCCGTCGATTTCCAGTTCAACCATGATTTATCTATAGGTCCGAAATCAAAACGTCGTCGTCGTTCGTGAACTTCTCGAACAACCAATCGGCCATCACGTCATCTGGTTTATCCGCCAAAAGCGCCACCAAGTCTGCCATTTTTTTCCGTTGGTCAACACTGAGGTCGCTAGCATCTTTATTGGCGCACATATTCATCGCGTAACGGCGAATGGCCTTTTCAGCAACATCCGGACTTGGATGTTGTCCTTGAAGTTTCGACCAATCCCGTTGATTCAACCAGTCTAACTTGTCCTTGTCCACGGTGATGTGCATGCGCGCCAGTACCGCTCGCATTGATTTGAGGTGATTTCGCGACGTGCCATTCTTTCCAGAATGAATTTCGACAGCCAGTTTCTGGAGAGCTTCTTCAAACTTTTTACGCACAAATTCGCGGGCAAGCGGACGTTTCTTGAACTCGTCCCAATCAAATTCAGGAACCGACTCGTTCAAATCCGGTTTCCCTTTCTTGCGGGAAATATTCATGCGAACCATTTTCGAAGCAGTCATTTTCACGATTTCTCGAAGCGGGAAACACAACCCTTCACAATCGCCGAAGCATGGTTTGGACTATTCGGATTGACCGCTAATAGTTGCTCGCGTGGAATCACCACCAAGTCCATCGCTTCCATCGGAATCGCCCCCAACAAGACCCCATCGCCCATCACCAGCGCATCGGTATGGCAATGCCGGTTTTCAAAGTCAATTCGCACCGGCCCGCACTGAGAAACCAACTGGCGTATCCCGCCCGCCATAGCGACTTCCACCTTGTCATGTATTTCCAAATCCAACTGAAGGCGCACAGACTCAGATATCACCAAAAACACCGCCCCGGTATCGACTTGGGCCGTGACGGTCAAAGGCTTGTAGCTCTCCATGCCCGTAGATGGCCGGGTCAGGCGAATATCAGCACGCACCAATCCCATGATCCGCTTTAACTCCAAGACGGCCCGAGGATACCGAACCGAACGATGGCATCCATCGCCAAGCTGAAATTGGTTAACGCGACCGTGTAGCCGTAAATTTTAGATTCAAGCATTTTTTAGCCATTCAAATCTTCAAGCGTCACGCGCCGATTTCTACAAACATCGGCGAAATCTTTTACGTTGCTGGTCAACAACGCCTGCACACGAATTTCCGGATCACCAAGAATGGAACGGATCACCCTGTCGGCAAGACTGAGATCCCTAAGCCTGGGGCCAGAGGATTCACGGAACATCGACAGCAAACAATCCTCACGGTACGCTTCGTCACCGACAAAATCCACCGCCTCGACCTTCTCCAAAGATGCAATCGCATCTGCCATATCACGTACATATTGCTGCCGCCGACCTGCCCGTGTGCTCAAGACCTCATACATGCATGGCCACGGGACAACCAATCTGAATTTCGATCTTTTAATGGTTACGAACCAGCGTGATGCCTGTGCGTGAAAATTATCTTGGCGATCACACAACCCGATCCAAAAATTCGAATCGACCGCCAAGCGTTTCATGTCTCAACCTCAACCATTTCCGTCTGTGCGTATCCAGCCCATGGCGCGGGCTTCCTCTTGCCGGAAACAAAGGTGCCGCCATTTTTCATGTCAATAAGATAGACACGATCCGTCACACGAAGCAGTTTCTTTAGCTCATTTTTTATCGAATCCCGGTTTTGAGACGAAACAAAAGTTGCCACACTGTCACCACATTCTTTTGCATCACGCTCGTCGAGCCATTGATACATTTCGTCGTAACTGCCATGCAGTCCCAAGTCATACGAAAGCCAATACCTGTGCTGAGATAACTTGACGCCTTTACTCACCACGCGCGCAATGCTCATGAGTTCTCTGCTCCTTTAAACGTAAGCCGGCACGAGGCAGTGCTTGTGCTCGATGTGGTATTCGAATTCGGCGCGGTAATTCTTGATGAAGGCGCGCACCGGCATCGCCGCTGCATCACCCAATGCGCAAATCGTGCGGCCCTGGATGTTGTCAGCCACCGAGTTGAGCATGTCCAAATCTTCCGGCCTGCCCTGGCCGTGCTCGATGCGGTGCACCATGCGGTAGAGCCAGCCGGTGCCTTCACGGCAAGGTGTGCACTGGCCGCAGGACTCTTCAAAATAAAAATAGGACAGGCGCAGCAGTGACTTCACCATACAGCGCGTCTCGTCCATCACGATCACCGCACCTGAACCGAGCATTGAGCCTGCTTTGGCAATCGAGTCATAGTCCATGTCGGTATTCATCATCACGTCACCGGTCAGCACCGGCATCGACGAACCACCAGGGATCACGGCCTTGATCTTTTTGCCGCCGCGCATGCCGCCGGCCAATTCAAGCAATTTGGCGAATGGCGTGCCGAGCGGGATTTCGTAATTGCCGGGCTTTTCAACATCGCCCGACACCGAGAACAACTTGGTGCCGCCATTGTTGGGCTTGCCCATTTCGAGGAACTTGTCGCCGCCGTTGCGGATGATCCACGGCACTGCTGCGAAGGTCTCGGTGTTGTTGATCGTGGTCGGTTTGCCGTACAGGCCATAGCTCGCCGGAAACGGCGGCTTGAAGCGCGGCTGGCCCTTCTTGCCTTCCAGCGACTCCAACAGCGCGGTTTCTTCGCCGCAGATGTAGGCACCGAAGCCGTGGTGCGCGTGCAGTTCGAAGTTGAAATCGGTGCCGAGAATTTTCTTGCCCAGATAGCCGGCGGCGCGCGCCTCATCGAGCGCTTCTTCGAAGCGTTCGTAGTCGGCCCAGATTTCGCCGTGAATGTAGTTGTAGCCGACCGGCACGCCCATCGCGTATCCCGCGATGATCATGCCTTCGATCAGGATGTGCGGGTTATAGCGGATGATGTCGCGATCCTTGAAGGTGCCAGGCTCGCCTTCGTCGGAATTGCACACCACGTATTTGTCGCCGGGAAAACCGCGTGGCATGAAGCTCCACTTGAGACCGGTAGGGAAGCCCGCTCCGCCGCGCCCGCGCAGGGCCGATTTCTTGACTTCGGCAATCACTTCCTGCGGCGTGATTGGCGTGCCCAGAATTTTCTTGAGCGCCTCGTAGCCGCCGCGCTTTTCGTAGTCAGCCAGACGCCAGTTTTTGCCGTCCAGCCCGGCGACGATCAGCGGATTGATATGACGGTCGTGCAGGCAGGTCATGTCAATTCCTCGATCAGGGCGTCGAGCTTAGCATGCGACATAAAGCTGCACATGCGCTTGTTGTTTACGATGACCACCGGCGCATCACCGCAGGCGCCCATGCATTCGCTCTCAACGATGGTGAAGCGCCCATCGACCGTCGCTTCCTTGTACCCCACACCCAATTTCTTTTTCAAGTGCTCTGCGGCACGCTCCCCGCCGGACAGCGCGCACGGCAGATTAGTGCACACGCTGATCTTGTACTTCGCCATCGGTTTGAGGTGGTACATGTTGTAGAAGGTCGCGACCTCCTGCACCGCCACGGCCGGCATGCCCAGATAGTCGGCCACCGCCTGCATGGTCTCGGGCGCGAGCCAGCCTTTTTCGTCCTGCGCGATGGCAAGTGCGGACATCACGGCCGATTGCTTCTGGTCGGCCGGATATTTGGCGACCTCGCGGTCGATGCGTTTGAGGGACGCCGCGCTCAACACCTCGGACGGCGTGACTGCACCCGCGTTCATGGTTGCCGCACTCACCGGTCGATCTCCCCGAACACAATATCCTGCGTGCCGATGATGGTGACCACATCGGCAATCATGTGGCCACGCGACATTTCATCAAGGGCTTGCAGATGCGCGAAGCCGGGCGCGCGGATCTTGAGACGGTAGGGTTTATTCGCGCCGTCCGATACGAGATAAATGCCGAACTCTCCCTTGGGATGCTCTACCGCCGCATAGGCTTCACCTGGCGGCACATGGATACCTTCAGTGAACAGCTTGAAGTGGTGGATCAGTTCTTCCATGCTGGTCTTCATCGCCAGGCGTGACGGCGGTGCGACCTTGTGGTTGTCGCTCATCACCGGGCCGGGATGATTGCGCAGCCATTCGACGCACTGCTTGATGATCTTGTTCGATTCGCGCATTTCCTGCACGCGCACCAGATAGCGGTCATAGCAGTCGCCGTTGGTGCCGACCGGGATGTCGAAATCGAGCAGATCATAGACTTCGTAGGGCTGCTTCTTGCGCAAGTCCCAGGCGATACCGGAACCGCGAATCATCGGGCCGGTGAAACCCATTTGCAAGGCACGCTCGGGCGTGACGATGCCGACATCAACCAAACGCTGTTTCCAGATGCGGTTATCGGTCAGCAGGGTTTCGTATTCGTCGATGTAATGGGGAAAGCGCGTGACGAAGTCTTCGATGAAGTCGAGCAGCGAACCTTGACGATTCGCATTGAGGTCCTTCATCGCTTTTTTGTTGCGGAACTTCGATGCTTGGTACTGCGGCATCACATCGGGCAGGTCGCGATAGACGCCCCCCGGCCGGTAATAGGCCGCATGCAGGCGCGCACCCGACACCGCTTCATAGCAGTCCATCAGGTCTTCGCGTTCGCGGAAGGCGTAGAGAAACACTGTCATTGCGCCGACGTCGAGCGCATGTGCGCCCAGCCACAGCAGATGGTTGAGCACGCGCGTAATCTCGTCGAACAGCACGCGGATGTATTGCGCACGCAGCGGCACTTCAACGCCAAGCAGCTTCTCAATCGCCATCACATAGGCGTGCTCGTTGACCATCATCGACACGTAGTCGAGGCGGTCCATGTAGGGCACCGACTGGATGAAGGTCTTGGTCTCGGCCAGCTTCTCGGTCGCGCGATGCAGCAGGCCGATATGCGGGTCGGCGCGCTGCACAACTTCACCGTCTAACTCCAGCACCAGTCGCAGCACGCCGTGCGCTGCCGGGTGCTGCGGCCCGAAGTTGAGGGTGTAATTTTTGATTTCAGGCATGACGGTCTATTTCTTCATCAACCCGGCGTAATTTTCTTCACGAATCACGCGCGGCGTGACTTCGCGCGGCTCGATCGACACCGGCTGGTACACCACGCGCTTTTTCTCGGGGTCGTACCGCATTTCGACGTAGCCCGACACCGGGAAATCCTTGCGGAACGGATGGCCGATAAAACCGTAGTCGGTCAGGATGCGGCGCAGATCGGTGTGGCCTTCAAATACGATGCCGAGCAGATCAAATGCCTCACGCTCGTACCAGCCAGCCGCATTCCACACCGGCGTAATCGACGCAACCACGGGAAAGTCATCGTCGGGACAAAACACCCGCACGCGCACGCGCCAGTTGTGTTTGATCGAGAGCAGGTGCGTGACAGCGGCGTAGCGCAGGCCGTCCCACGCGCCTTCACCATAAGTCGAGTAGTCCATGCCGGCCAGGTCGATGCATTCCTCAAAATGCAACGCCGCGTTGTCGCGCAGGATCATGCAGGCGTCGAGATAGACGTCAGCCTCAACCACCAGCGTGACTTCACCCAACGCCAAGGTCAGCGACTTGATCTTGCCGTCGAGCGCGGCGTACAAATTCGCCTGCAGGGTGTCGAGCTTGGTCATGGCGCGAAGCGGTTTCGTGGCGGCGTCGTCAAGGAATCAGCGCGCAATCGTGTTGGTACGCTTGATCTTGTTCTGCAACTGCAGAATGCCGTACAGCAGCGCCTCAGCCGTCGGTGGGCAGCCCGGCACATAGACATCAACCGGGACGATGCGGTCACAGCCACGCACCACCGAGTAGGAGTAGTGGTAGTAGCCGCCGCCATTGGCACACGAGCCCATCGAGATCACCCAGCGCGGCTCGGACATCTGGTCGTAGACCTTGCGCAGGGCCGGCGCCATCTTGTTGCACAGCGTGCCTGCCACGATCATCACGTCAGCCTGGCGCGGACTCGGGCGAAACACCACACCGAAGCGGTCAAGGTCGTAGCGCGAGGCCCCCGCGTGCATCATCTCGACCGCGCAGCAGGCAAGGCCAAAAGTCATCGGCCAGAGCGAACCGGTGCGAGTCCAGTTGATCAGCTTGTCGGCGGTGGTGGTGACAAAGCCTTCGTTGAGAACGCCTTCGATGCTCATGTCGTACCTTCCCGCGTTTGTGCACCGGCAATGCCGATCATTCCCATTCCAGTGCCCCCTTTTTCCAGAGGTACACAAGCCCCAACACCAGTTCCAGAATGAAAATGGTGATCGAGATAAATACGGTGGGGCCCAGTTCGCGCGCCACCGACGCCCAGGGAAACAGCAGCGCCGTTTCCAGGTCGAACAGGATGTACAGAATCGCGATCAGGTAGTAGCGCACATCAAACTTCATGCGCGCATCTTCGAAGGCTTCGAAACCGCACTCGTAGGGCGAGAGCTTTTCGCTGTCGGGGCGGTTTGGGCCGAGGATGGAACCGAGCACCATCGGCGCAACACCGACGGCGATTCCGACAAAAATGAACAGCAGGATCGGAAAGTAGGCTTCGAGATTCATGTTGCGCGCAATGCGGCCTGAATTTGACCTGATGGTGACCGGCTGTATTGACCTGCCAAACAGCCAAAAACCGACCCTGATACAGGCTCGGGAAACCCCGGAACCCTGATTTACTGGTGCCGTCGGTGAGACTCGAACTCACACGCCTTTCGGCACTGCCCCCTCAAGACAGCGTGTCTACCAATTCCACCACGACGGCTCGTGATTTACAGAGAGAAATTATAGCGTGTTACTTTGGAATCTGGTTGGCCTTGGAGCCATCTTTTGATGCTTCCGCAGGTGCTGATGCGGCTGGCGCACTTGATTGCACAGGTGCTGCCCCACCCTTGGCGGGATCCTGACCGGGAATCGCCGCAGGCGATGGTACGCCCGGCGTGGCGGGCGCTGCGCCAGCAGTGGGTGCAGGCACGGCAGGCTTGGGCAGCGCAACGCCTTCCATCACACCACCACTGCCGCTGCTGCGTGGCTTATGGGTCGCAACGTAAGCCATCCCCAGACTGGTGACAAAGAAAATCGTCGCGAGGATCGCTGTCGTACGCGACAAAAAGTTGGCGCTGCCAGTCGCACCGAACAAGCTGCCCGATGAACCGCCGCCAAAGGCTGCGCCCATGTCGGCACCCTTGCCCTGTTGAAGCAGCACCAGGCCGATGATGCCGAGCGCGGCCACCACGTGAATGCCGATCATGATGTTCCACAAAATATCCATCGTCGTGTCCTTTAAAACTCAACCAGCGGCATCGCAAATTGCCGCAAATTCCTGCGCTTGAAGGGAAGCGCCCCCAACCAATCCGCCATCGATGTCCGCGCATGCAAACAACTCTTTGGCGTTGGCGGCCTTCACACTGCCGCCATACAAAATTTGCACCTGCACTGCAACGGCCGCATCGCGTTGCGCAATACGCGCACGGATAAACGCATGCACCGCCTGCGCTTGCGCCGGCGTCGCGGTCTTACCGGTCCCAATCGCCCACACCGGCTCATACGCAATCACGCTGCGCGCCAATTGCGCCACACCATCATTGGCCGCGAGCACCGCATCCAGTTGCGCGCCCACCACCGCCTCGGTCGTGCCGGCTTCCCGCTCGGCGAGCGTCTCGCCAACGCACAGTACGGGCCGCAAACCTGCTCCCAGAGCGGCTTTCAGCTTGGCTGCCACCTGTACGTTGGTCTCACCAAACAAGGCGCGGCGCTCGGAATGTCCCACCAGCACCAACGCACAACCCAACTCGCGCAACATCGCGCCAGCTACTTCCCCAGTGTAGGCGCCACTGGCAAATTCGCTCAGCGTCTGCGCGCCCAGCATCACCCGCGAGCCGCCCAGCAAGTCTTTCACTTGCGCGGCGTAAGCAACCGGCACACATACCGCCACGTCGGAGGCTGAAGCCCCTGGCAACAACGGCAACAATGCAGCAATCAACTCGCGATTGGCCGCGAGGCTGCCGTGCATTTTCCAGTTGCCCGCGACCAGCTTGCGGCGAATTTGTGTCATCAGAAAAAACGACGCCAGCGCGTTGACACTGGCGTGGGGAATGAAAGGGGATTGGGGTGGCTGATGGGGTTCGAACCCACGACAACTGGAATCACAATCCAGGACTCTACCGCTGAGCTACAGCCACCACCGGAAAACGCCACATCTAAATTGGCCTGCCCGACAGGAGTCGAACCTGTGACCCTCGGCTTAGAAGGCCGATGCTCTATCCACCTGAGCTACGGGCAGCACACTGCCGGGCAATACAACCGCTTCAACCGCTATGAAAAACATCTGCATTTGACACTATGAAGCAAATACATGGTCGGGGTGGAGAGATTCGAACTCCCGACATCCTGGTCCCAAACCAGGCGCGCTACCAGGCTACGCTACACCCCGAGTTGAAATTGTAGCGTTTTCACGCTTGCTGGGCAATGTAAACATCGCCACAGCAAACATCGACGCCGGCCAGACCGCTAACGCAGACTCCCACCGTCAAGCGGCGGGAGCCGCGTCAGCCGGTTTGGTTTCGTTAAGCAGTGCCTTCATCGACAAACGCATGCGGCCCTTGTCGTCCATTTCGAGCACTTTGACGCGTACAACCTGGCCTTCCTTGAGGTAATCAGCCACCGCATTGACGCGCTCGTTGGCGATCTGCGAGATATGCAGCAGGCCTTCACGGCCCGGCAGCACCTGCACCAGTGCGCCAAAGTCGAGCAGGCGCGTCACCGGGCCCTCATAGGTCTTGCCCACTTCCACGTCAGCGGTGATCTGCTCGATGCGCAGTTGCGCGGCGCGACCGGCCTCGGCCGAGACGCTGGCGATGGTTACCGAACCGTCATCCTTGATATCGATGGTGGCGCCGGTTTCTTCGGTCAGCGCGCGAATCACCGCGCCGCCCTTGCCGATCACATCACGGATTTTTTCCGGATTGATCTTCATGGTGATCATGCGCGGGGCAAAGTCGGACAAGCCGGTGCGCGACTCGCCCATCGACTGCTTCATCTGCACGAGGATATGCAAGCGCGCTTCCTGCGCCTGATCCAATGCAACCTTCATGATTTCCTTGGTGATGCCCTGGATCTTGATGTCCATCTGCAGCGCGGTGATGCCAGTGTCGGAGCCCGCCACTTTGAAGTCCATGTCGCCCAAGTGATCTACGTCACCGAGGATGTCGGTGAGCACGGCAAACTTGTTGCCTTCCTTGATCAGGCCCATCGCGATGCCCGCAACGTGCGCTTTGAGCGGCACGCCAGCGTCCATCATCGCGAGACAACCGCCGCAGACAGAAGCCATCGAGGACGAACCGTTCGAC
>JANNCZ010000788.1:0-2237 GCA_031387185.1 Burkholderiales bacterium | reverse complement strand
GGGATTCAACAGGAGTAAGCCTGCTTTGCGGCCGGCCTCATTTGGCCGGCTTCAGCGTTGGACAACATCGCGCGCCACCGCAAGGGGCGCGCGATTTTTTTGCCTGATGATTTCTGCCGGTTTGATTTTGATGGCACACTTCGCCCCGCCATGAAAAACGCCTTGATCCTGCTCACACGCGCTACTGCGGCGTCGCTGCTGCTCGCTTCACTCAACGCGGCGGCACAAGCGCCGTATCCCAACAAACCGGTGCGCCTCGTGATCGGCTTCGCGCCGGGCGGCGCGGCAGATTACGTCGCACGTGTGCTGGCCGAACCGATGAGCCGCACGCTGGGACAGTCAATCATTGTCGAGAACCGCGCCGGTGCGGGCTCATCGATTGCGGCCGAGTACGTCTCCAAAGCGCCGCCTGATGGCTACACGCTGTTGATCGCGAGCCCGAGCAGCATCTCGGTCAACCCGGCGGTCAATCCCAAGATCGGCTATCGCGCGAGCGACCTCACAGCGGTGACCAAGGTATCGGCCTCGCCCTTGGTGATTGCGGTCAACCCGGCGCTCGGCGTGACGAACATGCGTGAGCTGATTGCCGCGGCGAAAAAAGTGCCGGGCAAATTCAACTATGCCTCGTCGGGCAATGGCTCGGCGCCACATTTGTCAGGCGTGCTGTTCTCGCGCCTCGCTGGTGTCGAGATGGTGCATGTGCCGTTCAAGGGCGGCAGCCTGGCAGTGCAGTCGGTGGTGGCGGGAGACACCCAAATGACCTTCGGCACGCCGCCTTCGGTGTTGCCGCTGGTGCAGTCGGGGCGCTTGCGCGCGCTCGGCATCACGGCGCGCAACCGCTCGCCTCTGGTACCGGAGTTGTCCGGTATGGCTGAGGCGGGCTTGCCCGATTTTGAAATGTCATTTTGGTACGGCATCTTTGTGCCGGCCGGCACGCCACCGGCCATCATCAAACGCGTCTACGACGCGGGCATTGCGGCGGTCAGATTGCCCGAGACCGCGAAGGCCTTTGCGCGTGAAGGCACCGAGACCGCGATGTCAACATCACCCGAAGAGTTCGCAAAGTTTTTGGTGGAGGATGCGAAATTTTGGGTGCGGCTGGTGAAAGAATCGAAACTGACTGCGGAGTGATGTGGCGCGATGTGAACGTGCGTGACTGCACAATCTCGCTTCAGAAGACTCACTGCGGCGTTCGCTGAAAAAACAAATGGGAGAGAGCATGAACGTCGAAAAACGTTGGTGGGTGCGGCTGTTGGCCGGTGTGCTGTTTTCTGCAATTGGCGTACCAGCACTGGCGCAGGACTTTCCCAACCGCCCTCTGCGCATCATTGTTCCCTTCGCACCGGGCGGCAATGTTGACATCACGGCGCGCGCGATTTCCATCGCACTCGGAGAAGCGCTCGGCCAGCAAGTCATCGTCGACAACCGCGCGGGCGGCGGCGGATTCATTGGTGCAACGCAGGCGGCGAAGGCCGCGCCCGACGGCTACACGCTGTTGCTCGGCTCGTCCGGCACCATCAGTGTCGCGCCTGCGGTAGCGAAGGTGCCGCCTTATGACCCGGTGCGCGACCTGGCGGTGATCGGCGCGATTCACTCGGTGCCGATGGTGCTCACGTCATCAGCCAAATCGGGCATCGGCAGCTACCGTGATCTGATCGCGCAAGCGGCAGCCCGGCCAGGGCAGGTGTCGATGGCCTCGGCCGGCACCGGCACTTCGAACCATCTCGCCATCGAGCTGTGGATGCGCGAGGCCAAACAGAAAGTGATTCACGTCCCTTACAAAGGCGCAGGCCCGGCGCTGATTGATCTGGTCGGCGGCACGGTCGAAACCATGATCGACCAGCTCACCGCCTCCATCGGCCATATCAAGGACGGCCGCATCCGGGCGCTCGCCGTGACGTCGCGCAAGCGCTCGTCGCTGATGCCCGACGTGCCCACGCTGCAGGAGCTCGGTGTGGCGGGTTACGACGTGACCACGTTCACCGGCTTGTTTGTACCCGCCGCCACGCCGCGCCCGGTGGTCGACAAACTCGCTGCGGCGCTCACGCGTGCGCTCGCCAGCGCCGCTGTGCGCGAGCGCTTTGCAGCCTTGGGGGTGGAGTTGATCGACATGGATCAGGGCACCTTTGCCGCCTACGTCAAGCGCGACTTTGACAATTGGCGCAGCGTTGCGCGCGAGGCGAACATCTCGCTTGATTGAGCTTTCTTGCAGGTGGTGCCGGTGTGTGCAGCATGTC
>JANNCZ010000774.1:0-1754 GCA_031387185.1 Burkholderiales bacterium | reverse complement strand
ACCGCAATGCCTTGGTGAATCAGCGGGTGGTTGACTTCGATGCGCTTCTCAAAGGATTTACCCGTCTCTTTGTCAGTCACCACGACATCGCTGGCAAACAGCTTGGGCGCCCCGGTGTCATAGTGCTCGATCACGAAACGCTTGAGGTCGAGCTTGAACGGCAACTCCTGCAGCAGCAAGCCATCACCATAATTGAGCAAGGCGAAATCGCGTGCGCCGCCTTCGGGAATCAATATGTTGCCGCGAAAACTTGGGTTGCTCGCTGCAAGACGGCTCTGCGGCGGAATCTCGCTAATCAGCGGATTGCCCTTCACCGTCTCCTTGCCGCCGAAGAGCATTTGCGCGCGCAACAGCACATCGCCGTCGAGCAGGCCGCCGATGCAGATGATGACGATGCCGCAGTGGGCAAAAATGTAGCCCAAGCGGTTGGCGCTACCCGCCTTGGCGGCCACCATGGTGCCGCCTTCGCTCACCGCATGTTTGGTTTTGAAGCCTGCCTGCCGCAAGCCCGCGTCGACGCGGGCGACGGCTTCGCTGCTGCTCGTTGCAGCAACGCCAGGCACATTCCGGCCCTCTGCTGACGCATTGTTGCCCGCCACCTCCGCATCGTGTCCCGCAAAACGAAACTCGGCATGATGCGCAAACGCCGCGAACGACTGCTCGCGCATCTGCTCCTTGAACGTGCGCATTTGCGCCAGCATTTTGGGCGCATTGCGATACACGCACAGACTGGTGGACGTGACCAGAAACGTGAGGATCAGCATGAACCACCAGGTGTTGTAGACCGCGTACAGCGAAAGCGTTTCAAACACCGCAAACCAGAACTGGCCGAACTGATTCAGGTAGTTGTTGTACGGCTCGTTCTGCTTGAGGATGGTGCCGATCACCGACGCAATCGCGAGAAAGGTGAGCAGGCTGATGGCAAAGCGCATCGAGCTCAGCAACTCGACCACATGCCGCCACGCAGCGCGCGGCGTGGGCGCAATGCTGGCGACACTGGTGGCGCTAGCGGCTAAGGGGCTGTTCATGAGGCGGGGTGGTTCCAAAAACAGGTTCCAAAAAAGCAAAAGGGTGGCGCGATGCCACCCTTTTGATCCGGATAGGCGCAATCAGTTCGCTTGTTTGAGGCCCGCAATGTAATCGGCTACGGCGTCAATTTCCTTGTCCGACAGTTTGGCGGCGACGCCGCGCATCATGCTCTGCGGGTCGTTTTGGCGCTCCCCCGCGCGAAAAGCCATCAACTGCGCCTTGGTGTAGTCAGCCCACTGGCCGGAGAGACGTGGGTACTGCGCGGGGATGCCTGCACCAGCCGGGCCGTGGCAACCGGCGCAAGCGGCGATACCCTTGTCAGCGACGCCGCCGCGATAGATTTTTTCGCCCAGCTTCACCGTTGCAGGGTTGCGCGCGGCACCTTTGTCATTCGGCTTCTGTGCGCCGTAATGGGCCGCAACGTTGGCCATGTCTTCAGGCGTCAGCGCTGCGGCAAAGCCCATCATCACCGCATTTTTGCGGGCCTTGTTTTCCTTGAAATTCGTCAATTGCTTGGCGAGATATTCAGGATGCTGCCCGGCGAGCTTGGGATTGGCCGCCGCCGCACTGTTGCCATCGGCGGCGTGACAGGCGGCGCATACCTGGGTGGCGATTTGCGAGCCGCGCGCGGTGTCCACCTTGGCTGCGGGTTTGTCTGCCGAAAAGGCGATGCCGCCGAGCGGCGCAAATGTCAGCGCAAGCACAGCAGCGGCAGCGCGAGCGAT
>JANNCZ010000714.1:0-3280 GCA_031387185.1 Burkholderiales bacterium | reverse complement strand
CGCCCCACCACTTCAGCCACCGCGCCGCCAATACCGGCATCGACTTCGTCAAAAATCAGTGTCGGCACCTTGGCCGCTTTGCTGGTGATGACCTGAATCGCCAGGCTGATGCGCGAGAGCTCGCCGCCCGAGGCCACCTTGCCCATCGGGCGCGGGTCCACGCCCGCGTGCCCTGCCACCAGAAACTCAATGCGCTCCATGCCGTGCGCGCCGCCTTCGCCCTGCGGCTGCAAGGCAATCTCGAACTTGCCACCCGCCAGCGCCAGCGTCTGCATCGAAGCTGTCACCTCGGCGGATAATTTCTTCGCGGCCCGCAAACGCTTGGTGGACAAGGCTTTTGCGGTGATGGCATATTTGTCCGCTGCATCAGCCAACTCGCGCTTGAGCGCTTCGATGTCGGTCGACAGTTTCAGTTCTTCGAGCCGCGCCAGCGCACGCGCGAGGGCGTCGTGCAGATCGGCCGGCGCGACGCGATGCTTGCGCGCCGCGCTGTGCAAGGCCTCAACGCGCTGCTCAACTTCGGTCAGGCGCTCGGGGTCGAGCTCGGCGCGGCGCAGGTACTGCGACAAATCGCGTGCCGCTTCCTGAACTTGAATCTTTGCAGCCTGCACGCCGTCGATCACGCTTTTGAGCGAGGGGTCGTAATCCGTCAGGGCATCGAGCGAGGACGCGACATTCGCGAGTGCGCCGAGCACGGCATCATCGGACTCGCTCAAGGCCGCGACGGCAGCTTGCACTCCCTCGATCAAACTGGCGGCATGGGCGAGACGCGTGTGTTCACGCTGTACCTCATCCCATTCGCCTTCGCGCGGCGCGAGTTTGGAAAGTTCTTCGACCGTCCAGGCCACGCGCTCGCGCTCGGCTTCAAGTTCGCGCGCGCCGCTCTCGGCGAGCTTGAGGTTGTCGCGCAAGTGCTTGAGGCGTTTCCACGCAGCCACCACCTCGCGCACTTCTGCGTCCAACCCGGCGTGATCATCAAGCAGCGCGCGCTGTGCATCGGGCTTGACCAATGACTGATGCGCGTGCTGGCCGTGAATGTCGACCAGAAACTCCCCGGCTTCGCGCAACTGCGCCAGCGTCGCGCTGCGCCCGTTGATGAAGCCGCGCGAGCGGCCCGAGGCATCAATCACCCGGCGCAGCATGCAGCCGCCTTCGTCCGATGTCAGTTCATGCTCGGCAAGCCAGGCGTCGAGCACCTTGCCCGATTCGAACTCGGCGCAGATCTCGGCCTGTTTGGCGCCCTTGCGCACCACATCGGCATCACCGCGCTCACCGAGTGTGAATGCGAGCGCGTCGATCAGGATCGATTTGCCGGCACCGGTCTCACCGGTGAGCACGGTGAAGCCGCGCTCGAACTCAAGCTCGAGGCGCTCGACAATCACGAAATCGCGGATGCTCAAGAAGCGCAACATGGGATCAATTTTTGGCCGCCCAGGTTGCGGCAAGCACGGCGGGGCCGGCGTAAGGGGTGCAGGTCATACAATAACTGTTATTTTATACACACTATTCACCACGCGTTACTGGCCAACCGCTTTATCTGCCACACGCTATTTGCCACGCACTATTTGCCACCGGAGGGTGGCAGCGCCGACCAGTGCAACTTCTCGCGCAGCATGCGGAAATAGTCGTAGCCCTGTGGATGCAAGAAGCGGATGCGGTGCTCAGAGCGCCGCACCGTCACGCAATCGCCCTCCATCAACGTGAAATGCGCCTGGCCGTCGAAGTGCGCGCCAGCGTCGCGCCCGCGCGTGAGGGTCATCTCCAAGGTGCAATTATCGGAGAGCGCAATCGGCCGGTTGGTCAGCGCATGCGGCGAAATCGGCACCAGCGCAATCGCTGCCAAATTGGGATGCATGATCGGGCCGTTGGCCGACAGCGAATAGGCAGTCGAGCCAGTCGGCGTCGCCACGATCAGGCCGTCAGAGCGCTGGTTGTAGACGAAACGGCCGTCGATGTTGACGGTCAATTCAATCATGCCGCCGACCGAACCGCGGCTCACCACCACATCGTTGAGCGCTAGCGTATCGAGCAGCACTTGCCCCTGGCGCGTCACCGTACCTTGCAAAATATGGCGGTCTTCGGCGTCATACACGCCACCGAGGATGGCATCGAGCGCAGCGATTTTTTCGTCAAGTGCGATGTCGGTCATGAAACCGAGGCGCCCCTGGTTGATACCGATCAGCGGGACTTTGTGCGGTGCCAGGATGCGTGCAATCGACAGCATGGTGCCGTCACCACCGACCACGATGGCGCAATCAGCCTGTCCGCCGAGTTCCTGCACCGGCACAGCGGGATAGTCAGCAATGCCGGTGTTGCCGGCGGTGTCCGCCTCGATCAGTACGCGGCGTCCCGATTCCTTCAGATACGCAGCGATCTCGCGCAGCGGTTCTGCGATTCCCTGACTCTGATACTTGCCAATGATGGCGACCGATTTGAAGGCTGTGGGCATCAAAGGATTAAACCATAACGCCGAAACACAAACGCCACAATCCCCCTGTGGGCGATGCGGGGGATCGTGGCGTGCGAAACGCTTCACGCACTAGGCCCCGCGGATCGCGCCCGGCGCATCCCGGTGGCACTCCGTAAATTGTCTTACTGCTTGGCCCCCTCGCCAAGGCGGCGGCCGAGACCCACCGCATAGGGAGCGGCGCGCGCTGCCAGCATCGGATCGGTCGAGGCCTCCACGCCTTTGGGCAGTACCGTGGGGATGTAAGTAATGGCCACGCAATCACCGGTGGCGTCCTGCGCTACCGACTTGATCACCAGGCGGCCGAGGGTCACTTTCTTGCGGCCATCGGGCAGCGGCACCACGGCGCTGTCAATCTTGTCGCCAGGCTGTGCCAGCTCCAGGTTGAAATTGAATGCCACCGTGCCGGCGGCCGCGCGCTCGCGCAGATCGGCCATGAGGAATGTGGAACCTTTGGCCTTGGCTTCATCGTCGGTCAGGCCTTTGGTGCCACCTACCGGCTCGAAGATCCACTTGCCAAACTGCTTCTCGCCCTTGGCATTGACGAAGGCGAAGGCGTGTACTCCCCAGTAGTTCACCGAGGCAAAGCTCGCCGGCACCGGCTGGCTTGCAAAGTATTTGCCCTGCAACAGCACGTCGGGATTGGCATCGGCGAACGCCTTCACCTTGGCTGGGTCAGGCGCTTTGGTGGCCGGGTCGGGCTGGAGCGACTGCAGGCGGCCGAGAAACTGCTCGGGGTTGGCCGCGCCGAATACCGGGGCCGAAATATTGCCCATCTGCCAGGTCTCGCCGCCCGGCAAGTTGAACTGGAGC
>JANNCZ010000710.1:0-2247 GCA_031387185.1 Burkholderiales bacterium | reverse complement strand
CCCCATCTCCGGCGGTGTCGGCCCGCTCCCCGCCAACTCGGCGCAATGCATCATCAGTTGCCGCCCCACTTCAATCTCGGCGGCACACTGCGCAATGCGATCGCGCACCAGCGCATCCTCGCGCATCGGTTTGCCGTCAATCTCGGACGCGCGGATCAACCCGCACAACAACTCGAACGCGTGCGCCACCTTGAGCACGATGCCACCACCCACCAGCCCACGCTCGGTGGCGAGTGCACTGGTCAACACCTTCCAGCCGCCATCGACTTCACCAAGCAGCGCATCGGCGGGCACGCGCACGTTGTCGTAAAAAATATTGGCAAACGTGCCGTCGTACATCGTGGCAGCCGGTTTGATGTCAATGCCCGGCGCATTCATCGGCACGATGAACATGCTGACGCCCGCGTGCGACGGCTTGGCCGCAGGATTGGTGCGCGCCGCGAGGAACATGTACTTGCCCCACCAGGTCGTCGTCCATATCTTCTGGCCGTTGATGACCCACTCATCCCCATCGCGCACCGCGGATGTTTTGAGTGAGGCCAGGTCGGAGCCGGCGTTCGGCTCGCTGTAGCCCATGCCGTGCATCGCCTCGCCCTTCAATATCTCGGGCAAATACTTTTGCTGCTGCGCCGCAGTGCCGAACAGCATCAAGCCGGTCGATTGAATCGCCGCCCCGATGCGCGGCGCTTCAAAGCGCTCCATCTCTTCCATAAAAGCGATTTGCTCAACCGGAGAGCGCCCCTGCCCGCCATGCTCGCGCGGCCAGGTGAGACCAATCCAGCCGGTGGTGCCGATGTCTGTAGCGAAGCTTGCATCGAACTCGCGGTGGTGAAATTCCTGCGCATCAAATGCCGCCTTGCGCTCACCTGACCAGTGCGTGTTGAGCCACTCACCCACTTGCACGCGCAATGCATTGCCTGCTTCGCCGAGGTCGTAGCGCGGCAGCGTTCCAGCTGCGGTGCCATCAAAAAAATGCGCCGCCAATTCACCACGCGCCCGCCGCACTCCACCCATTGCCAGCGTATCAAGATGCACGCGGCGGAAATGACGCGGCGCTTCGTGCTCCTCGGCGTAACCAATCGCCCCAAAAGCATGGTGCGTCTCCAGCGAAACCTGCCGTAAAGCGGGGCTGCCAAACGCACAAGCGGCAGAAGCAAAGTGGCGCCAGCCGCTCGCGCCCGCATCGTATTGCGCAGCGGCGTTCGCAAGCGTCAAGCGCACGCCCTCAAGACTGATCAGGCAATTGGCGAGCTTGTGCTGCACCGCCTGAAAGCTGCCGATCGGCTTGCCAAACTGCTGACGCTCCTTGGCGTAGTCCACCGCCATCTCAAACGCACGCCGCGCTGCGCCATGCGCGCGCGCGAGCAGACACAGGCGGCGGATCAAATGCAGGCCGGCACCGAATGCTGCGGGCCATTCAACCATTTGCGCGGGGCAGCCGGTCAACGTCACCTCGGCCAGCGCGTCCATACCCAAAGCCCGCGTCACGGCGACCGTGCAACCTGGCGCAGCGCAATCAACCAGCGCAGCACGTTCACCTTGACCCAACACGGCGAGCACATGCGTGGCCGCCTGCGCGCCATCCACAAAGCGCAGCACGCCGAACAACCGCCCGCCGCGCACGGTGACCGCGCTCGCACTCCCCGTGTTGCGCCCCTCGTCATTCCCGGCAAAGCTGATCGCGAGCTGCGCGTTGCCGTCATGCAACTGCATTTGCAACTCACGCAGCACCGGCGCGCCCGCGTGCGGCGCTTTCGCTGCACAGAGGACAATATTGAGGAGAACCGCATCCACCAACGGTGTTGGGCATGCGGCACGGCCCAGTTCCTCCATCACCGCGATGGCTTCGCCCAGTCCACCCTCCTCCGGATCGGTACCAAGGGCCGTGAGCCCTTGGCCCGCCAACCCGCGCCAGATCGATGCCAATGCTGCGCTGTCGACCTGAACTGCAGCAGCCTGCGCGGCAGGCCAGTGCTGCGCAAGAAAGCCGCGCACCGACTCGCGCAGCAGTGCGCGCTCCTCATTGCCGGGAGTAGTCATGGCAGTCATGACGCGGTCAAGTGGATGGAGGCGTCACTCCGAGCGGATGTTGTTGTCGCGAATGATCACGCTCCAGCGCGCAACATCCTCCGCAATCATTTCGGCCAATCGCTTGGGTGTCGCCGTTTTGGCCTGAACACCGAAGCCCACGAAGCGCTGCTGCATCTCGGCCGGCGCAAGCGCCCGGTTGATGGCGTCATTGAGTTT
>JANNCZ010000695.1:0-2024 GCA_031387185.1 Burkholderiales bacterium | reverse complement strand
CCGCAATGGCGTGCTGATCAGCCAGGACAATGGCGCCGCTGTTGCCTATGCTCTCTGGAAGTTGCAAGACCGTGGCCGCATGTTTGTCAGCCCCGGTGATGCGGTGTATGAAGGCATGGTGATCGGCATCCACAGCCGCGACAACGATCTGATCGTCAACCCGATCAAGGGCAAGCAGTTGACCAACGTGCGCTCCTCCGGCACCGACGAAGCCGTGCGCTTGGTGCCGCCGATTGAGTTGACGCTCGAAAAAGCGGTGGAGTTCATCGCCGATGATGAACTGGTCGAAATCACGCCCAAGTCGATCCGTTTGCGCAAGCGCTACCTGATTGAGCACGAGCGCAAGAAGGCGCAGCGTCTGGCTGCGTAAGCTGTTTGATTGCGTAGCGCAACGTTTCGTCGCGCAGGCCGTAAAACTGAATTGCGCCGCTTCTTGCGGCGCAATTTTTTGGTGGTTACGGCAGAAGCCAGCCATCGTGACACACGTGCTGCATCGCCATGCAGCATGAACGCAATCGTCACAGCGTGGTGAGACTCAGCGTGCAGTGGGTCGCGCGCCTGCGTTGCGCACCAAGCGATCCAGCGCGCTGCGCTCGGCCTCGGCATCGGTGAGATGCCGCCGCCTCCCCAGCGCACGCTCCAAGGTCAATACAAAGCGTTTGTCGTTCTCCACGCGCAGCATCAACGTTGCGAGCGCGGTGTCGTCTTCGAGCGGGTAGTAGCCGGGGTAATCAGCGCCGAGCAGGCCCACGTTGCCGGGAATGTGCGATGCCAACACCGGCACGCCGCAGGCAATCGCTTCGCTCACCACGTGTGCACCGCCTTCCATACGGCTCGATATCACCATCGCGTGCGAACGCGCCAGCCAGCGCATCGCATCGCCGTGAGCAAGTTCGCCGGGCCAACGATAGCGTGTGCCCTGTGCTGGCTGTTGCCTTGCTGCGTGCGGATCGCGCGCGCGCGCCGTCTCGACAGCGGAGATCGCACGCGCCGCCTCGCGCGCCGCAATCACACGCGCCTCTGCGGCGAGCTTGTCATCCATCGCGCCGCCCAATTGCACGACGCGAATGCGTGATGCAGGAGGCAGGTGCTGCAACGCATAGGCTGCGCGCAACGGGTCTTTCTCGTCACGCAAATGGCCGATCACGGTGATGAGGCAATAGCTTGACGGCGGATCCACCCGGTGTACTGCCCGCACCGACTGGTGAATCACGCGCGTCTTGGCGCGCAGCGCGGGCGCCAGTTCGTTCAAGGCCTCGGCCTGCAACACGATCATCGCATCGGCCAATTGCATGGACGCTTGCGCACTGGCATCAGTGCGGATATCGCGATACAGATCAGTGCCGGTGAGCGCGAGAATCAGCGGGCGGTCGGGCTTGGATTTCCACAGCGCAATCGATTCCGCACTGCGCCGCGCGTGCAGGGCGATCATCACATCGTGCGCGCGCGTGGCTTCGTTCGCGTCAACCACGATGTCCACTTCATGGCCTGATGCGCGCAAGTGCCGCGCCCAACGTGTCGCCGTGTTGCGGTTGCCGTGGCGCGAGCCGGGTTTGGCGGGGGTGACGATTAGAATGTTCATGACCAAACCATTGTAGACCGCGCCTTCGGCGCCACCCACCCGGTAATCATGTCAGCGCGCGACACCTGGCCCGATTTTTCGCTCTACCGCCCGCATCCTCCAGCGGCCACACTGCTTGAGTGGATCGGCGGCACGCGTGCGCAAACCTGGGCCTGGCTGGGTGACTTGACTGAGACCAATGCCCTCGGCCCGCGCGAGGCCTGGCTCAATCCGCCGCAGTGGGAAGTCGGGCATCTCGCCTGGTTCTGGGAGAAATGGCTGCTGCGCGACGGTGACACCGCGCGCGTGCCCAGCCTGCTGGTGCCGCAGACCGATACGCTCTACGACTCGGCTGCCGTCGCCCACGACACCCGCTGGGACATCTCGCTCCTGCCCTTGCAGGCTGCCTGGGAATACCTTGATGAGGTGCTCGCCCGCGTGCGCGCGCGAGTCGCTATGGAGA
>JANNCZ010000612.1:0-2740 GCA_031387185.1 Burkholderiales bacterium | reverse complement strand
AACCGCAGCAATCCGCCTGACGCCATCATCCGCGTGGTCTACGAGCGCATTGGCGACAAGCCGTTCGAGCGCATTGAAGACGTCATCAGCGCGGCGGAGCTGACGGCGATCACCGATGGCTACAAGCGCGTGGCGGGGTATACCAAGGAAGGACTGGCGGCGCGGTAGGCCACGCTGAAAACCCTTGGTACGAGCGGTTCATGGCAGCTAGGCCTTGTAGATCCGCTCCCACCAACGCTTACTTGGCACTGGCCGGTTGGAAGTCAGCGAATTGATGACGTTGCGCCAGTAGAAATGGAGACGGTGATTTTCGCCAGCAAGTTAATATTCGCGGCAACTCACTGTACACGCGCAAGCCAAAACGCCAAGAATGCCGCGCATCTTCGACAACATCGATAAGGAATTGCTGCCGGCCCTTCGTTCCTCGCTCGAAGTCAGCCGCAAAGCGGATTTTTGTGTCGGTTACTTCAACCTGCGCGGCTGGCGGCAGATCGATGATCTGATCGAGCAATACAGCGCGGAAGATGACAAGCGCTGCCGCGTCATGGTGGGCATGCAGCGCCTGCCGCAAGATGAACTGCGTCACTCACTGTCATTGAATGGCGAAGGCGTCGGTCTGGACAAACAGCAAGCCGATCGCCTGCGCAGGCATCTCGCCGAAGAGTTTCGTCAGCAACTATCCTTCGGTGCGCCCAATCGAACCGACGAAGCAGGTTTGCGCAAGCTGGCGCGGCAACTTCGGGCCGGCAAAGTGACGATCAAGCTCTTTTTGCAATACCCGCTTCACGCCAAGCTCTATCTGGTGCATCGGGACGATGCGCAAAATCCGATGGTGGGCTATGTCGGCAGCAGCAACCTGACGTTCTCCGGTTTGGTGAAGCAGGGTGAGTTGAACGTCGATGTGCTCGACGAAGACGCCTGCATCAAGCTTGCGACCTGGTTTGATGCGCGCTGGGCCGACCACTGGTGCCTCGACATCACCGATGATCTGGCGACCGTGATCGAGCAAAGCTGGGCGCGTGAAATCCCGGTGCCGCCGTACTACATCTATCTCAAGATGGCCTGGCATCTGTCGCGCGAGGCGCGTCAGGGCGTTTCCGAATTTCGCATCCCGAAAATTTTTGAGAACGATCTCCTTGAGTTTCAGGAACGCGCGGTACAGATCGCCGCCAATCATCTCAACAAGCGCCACGGCGTCCTGATTGGCGATGTCGTGGGTTTGGGCAAAACCCGCATCGGCGCGGCCCTCGCGCGCATGTTCGAGGACGATCACGGCATCGAATCGCTGATCATCTGCCCGAAGAATCTGGTGCCGATGTGGGAGCGCTATCGCCAACAGTACGGATTACGCGGCATCGTGCTGTCGATCACACAAGTCGCTAAGACGCTCCCCAACCTGCGTCCGTATCACCTGGTGCTGATCGACGAAAGCCACAATCTGCGCAATCGCGAGGGCCAGCGCTACCGGGCCATTCTGGAATATTTGCGCACCTGCCACTCGCGCGTTGTTCTGCTTTCAGCGACGCCCTATAACAAGCACTATGTCGATCTGTCGAACCAGTTGCGCCTGTTTCTCCCTGAAGACAAGGTCTTGCCGTGCCGCCCCTTGCGGGTGATTGAGCGCGATTTCGCCGGCAACGAACGGCTGTTCGAGACCAAGAAGCAATGCCGCTCCAACACTTTGCAAGCGTTCGAGCACAGCGACATCACCGAAGACTGGCGCGACCTGTTGCGGCACTACATGGTGCGGCGCACCCGAACCTTCATTCTCGAAAACTACGCACTGCTTGACGAAAACGGCAGGCAATACGTCGAAATGAGCGGGAACAAGCGCGCCTATTTTCCCAAGCGCGACGCGAAGACGATGGCGTTCCCGATTCGCGAGGACGATCCGAACGATCAGTACGCACGGCTGTATGCGGACAACGTGGTCGGCATCATCAACAAACTGTCATTGCCACGCTATGGTCTGGGCAACTATCGCAAAGACAAGCTCGATAAAAAACCAACGCCTGCAGAAGATAAGTTGCTCGAAAACCTGGCCCGCGCCGGTCGCCGCTTGATGGGTTTTTGCCGTACCAACTTGTTCAAACGCCTTGAGTCATCCGGCGCATCGTTTCTCATGTCGATTGAGCGCCACATCGTGCGCAACTTCATCTACCTGCATGCCATCGAGCAGGGGCTGGACATTCCCATTGGCACGCAAGACGCAGCGTTGCTTGATACGCGCTACTTCGACGATGAAGAAAGTCAGACGGCACTGGAATGGCAGGATGCGGAAGACGGCACCGGCGCTACCGCCTACAGCGCAATGGAGCTCACGGAGTCTGCGCTGCGCACACAAGCCGTCAATGCCTATCGCGCCTATCAGGGCCTCGGCGGTAAACGCTTTAAATGGCTTTCATCGCGGTTTTTCAAACAGGAGTTGGCTGCCGAGCTTGAGTCGGATGCACGTGAGCTTCTGCGCCTGCTGCAACTTGCCGGCATGTGGGAAGCCGCCAACGACGCCAAGCTCAGCGCCCTTGCCGAGTTGATTCAAAAGCGCCACAAGGCGGAAAAAATCCTGATCTTCACCCAGTTTGCCGACACCGCGCGCTATCTGGAAGCTGAACTGCTCAAGCGCGGCATCAAATCGCTACAGGCCGTCACGGGCGACACCAGCAACCCGACCCAGGCGGTGCTGCGGTTTTCACCGGTATCCAACGAAGCACGCAAGGAAATCGCCAAGTCCGATGAGTTG
>JANNCZ010000605.1:0-2596 GCA_031387185.1 Burkholderiales bacterium | reverse complement strand
CAGCCGGCGGCGGCCTGGATAAGCGAACTGGGCATAGAGTCATCCTGCTTGCGCCACGCGGACGTGGCTAGGCCCGCGCTAAGCGCGTGTCTGGCAGCTATCCGTAATGTGGGTTTCACAGGGTGGTCCTTCGGTTCGGGGAGTTGAATGAGTTTCTGTTCGGGGTGCTGCGAATTCTTCGCCGGACGTTCCGTTCGCAGGGATCAACTAATTGGCTATGCGAACTGCAACAACCGGTGGAAGCGAATACTAGGTTAGTTTTACTAACCTCGCAAGACTTTTTTGATGCTGCAATAACAGTTGTTGTTTTTTCGTGCAATCCGTGCGGTGCAGGGAGACTCGCAACGACAGGTCAACACAACGGGGTCAATGCAACAGGGTCAATACAACGCGCGAATGCCGTCCGGGTTGACCAGCTTGCCCCAGCGCCGAATGCGATACACCGGCCCGGCCTTGTCGATGTGCATGCCAAGCTGCTCGCGCGCCTGGTCGATCACCGTGGCGATCTGCCCTTTGTTGACGCCGGTGTTCTCTGAAATTTGCACGATGGTGGCTTCGTCGCCGAGCGCGTCAATCGCGGCTAGCACCACGAACAAGCGGCGCACATCACCACGTGGAAATTTGCATTCGATCATGCGGGCATTCTAGCGTTCGGCCGTATTGGCTTTGCAGAGCGGTGCTGGCGAGACTTAATCGGGCCATAACCCCTGGTGGGAGCGCATCTTGTGGCATTGCCCAAGTTTGTCATGCCAGGTAGGCCACCACCACATAACGCGCGCACTTGCCAATAGTCATGAATACGAGACAAGGCAACCAGTGCAGACGCAGCCAGCCTGCCGCCAAACACATGGCGTCCCCGATCAACGGCGCCCACGCCAGCAACAAGGCAGCGGCACCGTGACGTTTCAACTGTGCTTCAAATCGAATCTCTTTGCGATGTGGTATCCAACGCCCTATTGCGTAGGTGACCATGCCGCCCGCCGTATTGCCCAGCGTTGCCACGCCGATGGCGGGCCAAAGCAAGTCAGGATGCAGTTTGAGCACGGCAAACAGCATGACTTCAGACGATACCGGTATCAGCGTCGCCGCCACAAAGCTGCCTGCCAGCAGCGACCACAAACTGGCGTCAGCGGTGAAAAAGGCTTGCAGGGTGTCAAGCATGAGGTGATTGCCGAGAAATCATAAATGGTTGAGAAGTGCCCGGAAGCGCGCACTGCGTGGCTTGTCTGTTTGTCAGCTCGGGCTGCCTGCAGGCGAGCCGCCTGTTTTGACAACCCCCATACAGGGGGTTAATATTTACCCCCTCAAACAGGGGTCGGCAAAAATGAAAGCACCGGATTATCTCCAAAAAATCCTCACCGCGCGGGTCTACGACGTCGCCATCGAGACGGCGCTCGACAAGGCGCCCAATCTGTCGGCGCGGCTCAACAACACGCTGTTGCTCAAGCGCGAGGACATGCAAAGCGTATTCAGCTTCAAGCTGCGCGGCGCTTACAACAAGATGGCTCATCTGCCGCCGGCGGCACTCGCGCGTGGCGTGATCTGCGCCTCGGCCGGCAACCACGCGCAAGGCGTGGCGCTGGCGGCCAAGCGCCTCGGCGCGCGCGCGGTGATCGTGATGCCGGTGACCACACCGGCGGTCAAGGTGCAGGCCGTCAAGGCACGCGGCGCCGAAGTGATTTTGTTTGGCGACATGTTTGACGATGCCTACGCGCACGCGCGCCAGATCGAGGCCAGACAGAACCTCACCTTCATCCACCCTTTCGATGACCCCGACGTGATCGCCGGGCAAGGCACCATCGGCATGGAAATCTTGCGCCAGCAGCAGGGGCCGTTGCATGCCATCTTCGTGGCAATTGGCGGCGGCGGGCTGATCTCGGGTATCGCTTCTTACGTCAAGCGTGTGCGGCCTGAGATCAAAATCATCGGTGTTGAGCCAGTCGACTCGGACGCGATGGCGCGTTCCCTCAAGGCGGGCAAACGCGTCAAGCTCGATCAGGTGGGGCTGTTTGCCGATGGCGTCGCAGTCAAGCAGGTCGGTGAAGAAACCTTCCGCCTGTGCCGCGAACTGGTCGACGAAATCATCCTCGTCGACACCGACGACATTTGCGCTGCGATCAAGGATGTGTTCGAAGACACCCGCTCGATCCTGGAGCCGGCCGGCGCGCTCGCGGTGGCGGGCGCGAAAGCCTATGTCGAGCGCGAGAAGCTGCGCGGCCAGACGCTGGTGGCGGTGGCTTGCGGCGCCAACATGAACTTCGACCGCCTGCGTTTTGTCGCCGAGCGCGCCGAGATCGGCGAGCGGCGCGAGGCGATTCTGGCGGTCACCATCCCCGAAGTCGAAGGCTCGCTCAAACGCTTTTGCGAACTGGTCGGCAGCCGCAACGTGACCGAGTTCAACTACCGCATCGCCGATGCCAAGTCCGCGCACATCTTCGTTGGCATCTCCGTGCATGACCGCGCCGACATCGCCAAGCTCATCAAGACCCTCGCCAAAAATGATTTCAAGGCACTTGACCTCACCGACGATGAGTTGGCGAAATCGCACTTGCGCCACATGGTCGGCGGCAGTTCAGCCTTGGCGCAAGATGAGTTG
>JANNCZ010000599.1:0-6252 GCA_031387185.1 Burkholderiales bacterium | reverse complement strand
CCGGCGCGGCATGATGTCGTCTTGCCAGGGGTTCACGCAAGTGCTGGTGTCGGCGCTCACTGCCGGCGTGGTGGCGCCGCTCTTGTCCGGCAGTGCTCAGCATTTGGTGCTCGGCGCCGTGGCGTTCTATCTCTCGGGGCTGGCATTCTGGGTGGCCTACCAGCGCACACGGCCCGCAGCCGCACACTGCGAATAAGCAGCGACAAGCTACGAAGAGGCGGCGAACTAGCGACGTACCCGCCGCAAAGCGTGGTACCCGCCGGGCTGGCTTAGCACGTGCGCCCACCTCGCCCACACTGCTGCACCAGCGCCCTAGCGGTCTACAACTGCTCCCACGGCAAGCCATCGACACGCCAGCCGTTCAGCGTGTTGCGGTGAAAGCGTTCGTCCAGGTCACCTTCAAAACCGTACAGCACGTTGGTGACATCGGCGAACCCGTCTTTTTCGAGCGCAGCGCCGGCGTCGAGGGTGCGCTTGCCGGAGCGGCAAATCAGCAACACGGGCTTGTCTTTGGCGCCGGTCTCACGCAACACGTCGCGCGCAAAGTGCGGGTTGGCTTCCCAGTCCGGCGGCTCATGCCACGGCACGTGAACCGCGCCGACCGGATGCCCGACATAAAAATACTCCATCTCGGTGCGGCAATCGATCAGCACCGCTTCCGGATGGGTTTGCAAATAAGCGTGCGCCTCGGCGGGCGTCAGGTGTTTCATGTCTGGCGGGCACCGCGCATGGGCTGCGGCGTATCAGCATATTAGAAACAAATTATAGGCTTGACTGCGTAGCCGCAGCATGTGCGCGGCGCAGGCGCTCACGGCTGTTGGTCAGGTGGGTGCGCATTGCGTCGCGTGCGGCATTGGCATGCTGGCTGGCGATGGCGTCGTAAATACTTTCGTGTTCACCGCACACGCGCTGCAGGTAGACGGTGCGGTCTTCGCGCGCCAGGTTTGCCGTGTTGACCCGCGTGCGTGGGATGATCATCGTGCCCAGATACTCCATCAAGTGCGCGAAGTAGCGGTTGCCGGTTGCCTCGGCAATGTGCAGATGAAATGCGAAATCAGGTTTGATGGTTTCGCCACCTTGCGCAATGCTGCGCGCAAATGCATCGCAATCACGGCGCAGGCTCTTGAGTTGGGCGGCGGTGCGGCGCTCTGCCGCAAGGCCGGCCGCCTCCGATTCCAGGCTGATGCGCAGCTCCAGCACGGCCAACACTTCGAGCACCGTGCCCAGTTCCGACGCGTCGATCAGAAACTTGCCCACCGCGCCGGTTTCGGATACGAACGTGCCGATGCCATGCCGCGTCACCACCACCCCTTGGGCTGAAAGCCGGGAAATCGCCTCGCGCACCACCGTGCGGCTCACGCCGTGGGAGGTGATGATTTCGGCCTCGGTGGGCAACTTGGCACCCAGCGCGATCTTGCCGGTGCGGATTTGCGCGAGCAAACGCTCCACCAGCTGATGCGTCAGATTCGCCGGGCGGCGCAACGACGCCACGGGCGTTTTGACGGACGCAGTAGTCCCCGCGCGCGCGCGGGGCGCAGATCGTGCCGGTGAAGCGCTTGACATGGCGGTTGATCCGATTGGATAATGGCTGAACAGTTGTATGATGACATATGACTTGCACAGCAGCAAGCATTTTCACCAGCCGGTTTTCAATGGTCAGCCGCTCCTTCCTTCGCGTGTTTGCACTGGCGTTTCGCCCCCCCCTAAAACCCATTCACCACTCACATGACTGCTCCCTCTTTCAATCGCCTGCTGCTCACCGGCGCTGCCGGTGCGCTTGGCCGCGTACTGCGCACCAGCCTCAAGCCTCTCACCGCGACTTTGCGCATCTCCGATATCGCAGCGATGGGGGCGGCCGGTGCGAACGAAGAGGTCATTCAATGCGACCTTGCCGACGAGGCGGGTGTGCATGCCCTGCTGGCCGGCGTCGATGCCGTTGTGCACATGGGTGGCATCTCTGTGGAAGGGCCGTGGCCGCCGATCCTCGCGGCCAACATCATCGGGTTGCACAACCTGTACGAAGGCGCGCGCATTCACGGTGTCAAGCGCATCATCTTCGCCAGTTCCAACCACGCGATCGGCTTCAATCCGCGCTCGCGCCGCATTGACGCAAATGATCCGATGCGCCCGGACGGCAACTACGGGGTGTCAAAGGCGTTCGGTGAGTCGCTGTCGCGTTTTTATTGGGACCGCTACGGTTTGGAAACCGTGTGCTTGCGCATCGGCTCTTCCTTCCCCGAACCCAAAGACCGGCGCATGCTGATCACCTGGCTGTCTTACGCCGACATGTCAGAGCTGGTGCGCTGTGCGCTGACCGCGCCCAAGGTCGAGCACACCATTGTGTTTGGCATGTCCAACAGTCGCGACAGCTGGTGGGACAACAAACATGCCGCTCATCTCGGCTTTGTGCCCAAGGACAGCGCCGAGCCATTTCGCGCACGCATGGAGGCGCTGCCGCCGGTGGATCCCAATGATCCGGCTGAACGTTTTCAGGGGGGTGGCTATGTCAAGATGGGGCCGTATACCCCGTGAGGAGTGCCGGCATGCCCGACCCAAGCCCATTGAGCTTTTCCGCGCCACGCGGTGATCTGCGCGTCGCCGCTTACGGCGACTGTGTGAGCCACTGGCAGCCACAGCCAGCCAATGGTTACGCCGAGACGATTCTCTGCCCGGAAAACATCAACACCGTGCACCGCTTCTCGATGGGCCGCCAACTGCTGCCGCCTGGTGGCCGCGTGCGCCTGCATTCGCACGGGCACGCAGAAGAGGTGCTCTATGTGCTCGCGGGCGGCGGCACTGCCGAGATTGAAGGCAAGACCTATCCCATGCTGCCCGGCACGACGCTCTATCTCGGTCACAACCGCGTGCATACGTTTTTGAATGACGGCACCGAGGATTTGCAGTGGCTGTGGTTTTTCATGCCGGGTGGGCTGGAGACTTTTTTTGCAGCGATTGGTCCTGAGCGCAAAGTGGGGGACCCCACACCCCCACCTTTCGCACGTCCGGCCAACATCGCCGAGATTGAAGCGCGCACCGTCATCAAAACCTAGATTCAGACCAGGATTATGGGCAAGCCAAGACTTGAAGGAAAAACTGCCGTCATTACCGGCGGCGCATCGGGGATCGGCCGCGCGACTGCGGAACTGTTTGTCGCCGAAGGCGCGCGCGTCATCATCGCCGACGTCAATCTTGATGCCGCGCGTGCCGCATGCGCCGAACTCGGCAACGCTGCACACGCCGTTGCCTGCGACGTAGCAGTGTCTGCCCAGTGCAAAACCTTGATGGAAGCGGCTGAGACGCATTTTGGCAAGCTTGACATCCTGATCAACAACGCCGGCCTGGGTTCGCTCGGCTCGGTGGTCACCACTGACGAAGCTGTGCTCGACAAAATTCTCGCAGTGAACGTAAAGGGGGTGTTCATGTGCGCGAAGTACGCTGTGCCACTGATGATCAAACACGGGGGCGGCGTGATCGTCAACACTGCGAGCAACGTCGCCAGCGTGGGGCTGAAAGATCGCGCCGCCTACGTCGCCTCCAAGGGCGCGGTAGCGGCTTTGACCCGTTCGATGGCACTCGACCATGTCGATGACAACATCCGCGTCAATTGCGTCGCGCCCGGCGTGACCATGTCATCCTACTTCGACAAGATGCTCAAGGAAGTACCCGACCCGGTGGCGTTTCGCAAGACGCTCGATGCGCGCCAGCCGATGGGGCGCACCGGCACGCCGCGCGAGATTGCCTATGCCATTCTGTATCTCGCGTGCGATGAATCGTCCTTCGCCACCGGATCAATGCTGACGGTGGATGGCGGCGCGATTGCGATTTGAATGTCTTGTGAAGCAAAGCCTCTCCGTCACCCTGATCACCGCTGAGATTTGCACTGCCGAGATTTGATTTGTTTTGCGCGAGCGGCGCATTTCCGCTCAACACCGCTTCATCCACCCAAGGAGACAGACCATGAAAAGACGTGACGTGATTCGCGCAGGTGCCGCAGCCGCTGCCGCAACAATCGCCGCAGCAGCAAACCTGCCGCTAAATGCCTTCGCACAAGCCAAGGTAGTGTGGAAGGCCACCGACGTGCACCCGCTCGGCTACCCGACGGTGGAAGCCATTGTGCGCATGGGCAAGAAGTTGGAGGCCGCCACCAATGGCCGCATCTCGATCCAGATGTTCCCGTCGATGCAGTTGGGTGGCGAGAAAGAGATGATCGAACAGGCGCAGGTGGGCGCATTGCAGATTGCGCGCATTTCAGTCGGCGCGATGGGGCCGGTGGTGGACGAAGTGAACGTGTTCAATCTGCCCTTCGTGTTCCGCGACGAAGCACACATGCGCAAAGTGATCGACGGGCCGATCGGCAATGACCTGCTCGAACGCATGTCGAACGGGCCGGGATCGCGCCTGATCGCGTTGGGCTGGATGGATGCCGGTACGCGCAACGTGTATGCCAAGAAGGCGGTCACTGCGCCGGCCGATCTGAAGGGCATGAAGATCCGCATGATGGGCAACCCGCTGTTTGTCGAGACCATGAATGCAATGGGCGGCAACGGCGTGGCGATGGGCTTTAACGAGCTCTATTCCGCGCTCCAGACCGGCGTGGTGGACGGTGCGGAAAACAACCCGCCGACCCTGCTGGCGCAAAACCACTACACCGTGAGCAAGGTGTACAGCCTGACCGGGCACCTGATCATTCCGGAAATATTTGTGTTCTCCAAGCGCAGTTGGGAAACGCTGTCCAAGGCGGACCAGGATCTCGTCAAGAAGCTATCGCGTGAAGCGCAGATCGAGCAGCGTCAGTTGTGGGATGCCTACACTGTCGACGCCGAAACCAAACTCAAGGCCGGCGGCGTGCAGTTCGTCACTGCGGACAAGCCTGCGTTCTTCAAGGCAACCCAGCCGATTCGCGACAAATATGGCTCTAAGTATGCGGTGCTCCTGAAGCAGATTCTGGACACCAAGTAAATCGCCGTACGGGCGCGTGACCTTCCTCGCTGAAGGCGAGGCGAGGTCGCGCGTACTTGTTTGTCTTCTTGTAAAGAGTCCGATATGACTGCCAAGCAACGCTATGCGCAAGCGATGGAGTGGCTGTACCTCGCCTGCATCATTCTCTCCGGCACGGCGATGGTGGTGATCACGCTGATCATTCCCTTCGGCGTGTTCATGCGCTACGTGATGAACAACCCGCAGTCGTGGCCCGAACCGGCCTCGGTGGTGATGATGGTGATGTTCTCCTTCGTCGGCGGCGCGGCGATCTACCGTGCCAACGTGCACGTGGCGGTCGAAGCCCTGCTCAACGCCGTCAGCCCGGGCAACAAACGCATCATGCTGTGGGGCGTTGATGCCTGCATGGGAGCCATGTCGCTGTTCATGGCGATTTACGGCGTGCAATTGTGCCGCATCACCTGGAACCAATCGATGGCGGAATTCCCGGGCCTGCCGGTGGGCGCGGTGTATTCACCGATTCCGATTGCCGGGGTGCTGACCTTGCTGTTTTTGATCGAGCGGATTTGGGCCGGTGAGCCGCCCAAAACATCGGTCATGTACAGCGACGCGCCGGCCGGGCTGGAGTGAGGAGGCGAAGCCATGGACATCCTGATTTTGCTTGGTTCCTTCGCGCTGCTGAGTGCGCTCGGCCTGCCGGTCGCCTATGCGCTCGGCCTCGCGGCGATTTGCGCGGCGCTGTGGGTGGATATCCCGCTCGAAGCGATCATGCTCAAAATCTCCGACGGCACGGATGACTTCGCGCTGCTCGCGATTCCCTTCTTTGTGCTGGCCGGCGCCATCATGGCCGAGGGCGGCATGGCGGCGCGCCTGATTAATCTCGCGCGCATTTTTGTCGGCTTCATTCGCGGCGGCCTCGGGCTGGTCAACATTCTCGCCTCGTCGCTGTTCGGTTGCATCTCCGGTTCGTCGGTGGCCGACACTTCAGCGATCGGCTCAGTGATGATCCCGCAAATGGTCAAGGCCGGCTATCCGCGCGTGTTTGCCACCAACGTCACCATCTGCGGCTCGGTGCAGGCGCTGCTGATTCCGCCTTCGCACAACGCGGTGATTTACTCGCTCGCTGCGGGCGGCACGATTTCGGTGGCGCATCTGTTTCTGGCCGGCATCTTCCCGGGCCTGCTGTTCGGCCTGTGCCTGATCGGCCTGGTGCTGTGGATCTCGCACAAGCGCGGCTACCCCAAGGGTGAACCCGTCGCCCTCAAGGACGTGCCGAAAATAGTGGTCGATGCGCTGTGGGGTCTGGTGACCGTG
>JANNCZ010000596.1:0-9511 GCA_031387185.1 Burkholderiales bacterium | reverse complement strand
CAATGCGGCCTGCGTGCCTGCAAGACGGTGATGATGGAAGGCGGTGTGATTGCGAGTGATGCAGTGCGCCATCCCCTCGAAGCCATGCATCCGGCCACGCGCGCAGGCTTGCTCGAGTTGGTGCGTGAACTCAATCCTGTCGCCTTGCGCTGGGCCAAATGATCCTCCCCCAACTCAACATCACCGACGTCTCGCACGTCATTCAACTGGCGATTGCACCGGTGTTTTTGCTCAATGCCGTCGCGGCACTGATCGGCGTGCTGACCAACCGCCTCGGGCGCGTGGTCGATCGCATTCGTTATTTTGAAGACCGCACCGAGCCTTTTGCGGCAGACGAATTGGAGTACGCCGAAGCGGAACGCGAGCGTCTGGGGCGGCGGCTGAAGCTGATTTATTTCGCGATGACGTTCGAGGTGTTCTGCGCGCTGTTCGTCGGCCTGTTGATCGTCGTGGCATTTTTCGATGCCTTTGTGGCAGCCAATTATTCCAAGCTGATTGCGCTGCTGTTTGCGGCGGCGATGATGGCGTTCATCGGCGGGCTGGTGATGTTCTTGCGCGAGATATTTTTGGCCGTGGGTTCTCCCAAGCGCGCGTTGAAAGGCCCAGCGTCATCAGCAGTTGATTGACGTCGCGCAGGGTTGACGCCGCCGTCTTTCCGCTTTTTCCCCGCTGTTTTACAAATGGCAGCAGGTTGATCTGCTGCCATGGCAGGAGAATCGCTCCCACCAACGTAATTATCGGCATCAGGCCTGCGGCCCGCTTGCACCAAGGGTTGCAGGGCATCATCAAAAGAGAATTTTCATGTCAGGCATCACACTCGCCAACACCCGCATGTACTCGGTCAACCCCGCCACCAAGGCGGCGTGGCAGCAGGTGCTGCGCTGGTGTCTGGCGCGCACCAAGCTTGATTGGCCGGTGATCGATCACGATCCGCCAGCGTCGATCAGCGAGTTGTGGGCGCGCAACGACATGGGCGTGATGCAGATGTGCGGTCTGCCCTATGCAGTGCGTGATCCGGTGCCGCGCCTGATCGCGGCGCCAGTGCCGTCGCTGGCGCGCTATGGCGGGCGCGCGGTGTATTTCTCCGACTTCGCGGTGCGTGCCGACGCGCCGTATCAACGCATCGAAGACACCTTCGGCAAGCGTATCGGCTGGACGCTGACGGATTCGCAGTCAGGCTATTTCGCGCTGCGTTACTACCTGCTGCAACGGCATGTGCTGCGGCGCGAACAATCCGGCGGCGCGCCGTCCGCGCCGCTCTACGCTGAAGTGGTGCCGCGCCTGGTCAACCCGCGCGGGGTGATTCAGGCGCTGCTCGACGGGCGCATTGATGTGGGCCCGCTCGACAGTTACTCGCATGATCTGATCCGCCACACCGAGCCCGAGATCGCCAAAAGCATCCGCGTGCTCACCACCACCACGCCGACCGCGATGCCCCCGTTTGTGAGCACCCATGCGGATGTGAGCGAAGCCGACTTGCAACGTTTGCGTGAGGCGTTTTTGGCGGTGCATGAAGAGCCGTCTCTGAACGAGGCGCGCAAGGTGATCTTGCTCGAACGCTTTGCACCCGTGCAGTGCGCCGACTACGCGCTTACGCGTGAGCGCCATGATGCCGTGCTGGCTGCCCCCGAGGTATGGTGATGCGTCACACATTCCTCTTCACTATCCTCGTGGCCGCCGCAGCTACGTTGGCCGCACCACTGCCGGTGTGGGCGCAGACCTCAGCCGCGCTGCCGCATGTGCAGGCGGGCAAGCTGCGCGCCCTCGCGTTCGCCAGCAGCGCGCATCTCGCATTGAACCCATCGCTGCCAACCGTGGCCGAAACGCTGCCGGGCTTTGAAGCGGTGTCGTGGTACGGCCTGCTCGCGCCCGCCGGCACGCCGGCTGCGGTGGTCAATCAGTTGCAGCGCGACGTGGCCAAGGTGTTGCAGTCGCCCGAGCTGGCCGAGCGTCTGGCCGGTATTGGCGCGGTGGCGGTAGCGAGCACCCCCGAGCAATTCGCCGCGCTGATCCGCAAGGAGCAGGGGCAGTATGCGGCGATCATCAAGCGCGCGGGGATCAAGATGGAGTAAGGCGGAAAGCCTTGGTGGGAGCGGGTGTTGAAGGGTTGACCGATTGGCCGAACGACTGATTGACCCAATGATTGATGTGCCTGCCAGTCAATCGGTCAATCCGTTGATGGCGCAATGGGACAAGAGCGACATTGCGACATTGCGGCAATGCGCAGTGCGCTACTCCTTGCAGTCAGATGCAGCGATTGCGGTTTCCCTCGCGAATGTGCCGGGTATGACATCGGTTCCCGCTTGCGCTGCGCTCACCGGCGCTTTGACACGCAGGAAGCCGACGCCCGCGCCCGCAACCACCGCCGACTTGGCCTCGGTGATCGGGAACACGGCTTCGCCCATGAATTGCGCGACGGTGGCTGGGTTGGGCGCGCGCGCCGCAGCACTGCTGTTCGCGATGTGGAGGGCGGCATCTTTGCCCGCCACCAAGGCGTCATCCCATTTGATCTTGCGTTCGATCAGATCGATCAAGTTCGCTCCCAGCGTGACCGGGCTATTGCTGCCGTGGGCCGCAGCGCTGAACCACGCATAGTGCATCGCACGGTCGGCACTGCCATGCTTCTCATCCGACTGGCAGGTGAAGTCGCGCATGGCGCTGATGGCGCCGAAGCGCTCGGGTGAAACAGTCTCGCCCGACTCCGTGCGCACTGGCGCACTGATCTCGCGCTCGGCATGCCCTTCTGCAAATGAATCCTGAATCGTGTGCAGCAGCGCGCCCTGTGCAATCCGGCGAATGCGCTCTGGCGCGGTGCCTCCGCGTATCTCGAAAAACTCGGACACGGTCACCTTCTCAAACCCCGCGAGAACCGGTGTGAACTCGGGTAGAGCGCCGATGTGCGCGTCTGCCGCGATTTCACCACCCGCAACTTGATAGGTGAACTTGGCCCAGAGCAGCACGCGCGCGCGTGACTGCGCGAGCGTCTCGCCGCGCGCGGCCATCGCGTGCATGAACTGCATGTCGCCAAAATGCGAGCGGTACAAAAAATTGCCGCTGCGGCCGAACTGCGGATTGGCCGGGTCAGTGGCGGCGAGGCCGGCCGCGTGCGCCATCAGCAGCGCCCAGCAGGCGGCGTTTTCCGGCACGCGCACTTCGCCGCAGATCAATGCCGACGGTGTGACCAGCGCCATCAGCGCGCGCGCGGTTTTGACCGGCGGGGCATCGTTGAAGCGCACGGCGCGAATGATTTCTTCGGCCTCTTCACCGAGTTCGGCGGCGTGCGATTGCAAGGGGCCGCTGCGGCCGGCGCAGCGCGTGATCATGCCGGGTGCGTCCACGCCAGGTGCGGTGCCTGCGGTCGTGCTGATGGCTGTACTTGCGCGCGCCAGCGGCGCACGCGCACAGCGGATCGATAGTTCGGTGAGGTTCTCGTGTACTGCTTCCTTGAGCTGGCCCATCGCGGCAGGCACGCGCACTCCCATCGCAATCGGTCCGAGCAGAAGCATGCGCGGGTTGTACAGCAACGATTCGAGCTGCGACTCAATGCCGCGTGGCGACACGCCAAACGGGCGGTAACTCCACGGGTCGATCTTGAAGGCCTGCGCGGGGTGGGCGGCGAGCAGCATGGCGCAGGCAGCAACGGCTGCACCAATGCTGCGCGTGATGTTCACTGCCGGTTGGCGAATGGCGCGATGTTGCATTGGCAAATTGTAGGGGATGCGATCTGGTCACTGGAGATGATCGTTGCCGGTGGCTGGACTGCGAGGCTGTCCGGCGCTACGACTCAAAGTACTGCGGCACAAACGACGAGGCCAGGCGCTTGGTGGCGGTCTTGCCGATGCCGTTGTTTGCCAGGCAGTTGCGCCACTGTGTTTCGACGATGTGTTTGAGCCGGTCAATGAGTGCACCGGCCTCACGCGGCTGCAAGCCATAGGCTGCGCTCGCTGACAGAATGTTCGAGCGTTGCGCATTGGCCCCTTGCCCACCCGCCAGCAGCGCCTGCACGCGCCGCAGCGTGCCGGACGGTTGCGGCACGATGTCAAAGGCCGGCGCGAGCACAAAACCGTGCGCATCGCCAATCAGTCCATGATTGAGGTCGTGATCGTCAGTATTGGATATGAGGCAGTTGAATGCCAGCCGCAGAAATAGCTGGTGGCGGTCGTGTGCCGGGTTGAAGGACCAGCGCGCCATTTCGCGTGCCAGCTGTGGGTACGAGCCGCCGCCGCTCCAGCGCTGCAACTCCGGGTTGGAATAAAACACGGTGCGTGCCGACACATAACGTTTTTTGCGCCAGCCGTGGCCCGTCGCGCCGCGGGTGGCGCTGGTGCCACCGAAGCTGCCGGCACTGGCTGGCGCTTCGCGGTCGAAGCGGCGCACCAGCAGCGCTTTGCGCGCTCCCACGGCGCACACTTCATGGGCCGGCACATCAATTCCAGCCAGCGCCGCCAGATCAAGCATGGCGGCTTCCAGTTGCGGCACATTGGCAGGCAGGCCTTGATCCTTCACGCTTTCGAGTTTGGCAAGCCAGAGCGCGCCGTCCTTGATGATGCTGAACTTGGGCCGTGCGCCACCGGTACCCGCCTGTAGCAATTTGAGGTGGCGAGTTTTGAGTGGTGCGCCCTGGTCAGCAAGTGAAGCAGCCTCGCTCAGTTCGCCGATGGACGAAAAATCAAACAAGCGTCCAGTTGCGGGCGGTGTGTCCGCGCTGGCTGAAAAAGATAGCGCACCGGCCTGGTCGCCGCGCGTACACAGCAGAAAGCCGAGTTCATCCTGCGCACCGTGTTCAAGGGTGGCGAGGCGCTTGCCCCAGCTATCCGGACCGGCATCGAGCAGCACGCTGAAATGGCCGCTGAGCAGGGTGGTGACAAATTCTTCCTCACGCAAGGGCAGCGCCACCGGATCGACCGGCACGGCGGCGGGGTTGGCCAGATAGCTTTTGCCGTAGACAAATTGCCCGGTATCGCCACCGGGCGTCACTTCACGCCGCGCCCGCCCGGCCAGCGTGGGCTGCTCCTGTTGCGGCAGATGCATCCAGACAAAAATTTCAGAAGTCATTGTCAATTTTGGTGCGGGTACGTACACGCTTGTCGGCCGACGAGTAAGCCAGCGCAATGCCTTCTCGATCCAGACCCGGATCGGCCAGCAGGTCCAACTCGCGATCCAGTCCCAGCACCCACAGGGTGTGCGCGTAGGCGCCGAGCGAGGTGGCAGCCGCGCCACGCTCGATGTTTTCAATGGTGGAGCGCGACAGACCGGTTTTTTGCACGAGATCGATCTGACGCAAACGCCGGTGTACCCGCGCATCGCGCAGGCGCGCGCCGAGGCGGCGCAGGCGCTCCTGCAGTTCGGGGCTAAAAGACAAGGGCGCTTTTGGGGAGGGTGCTGAAATTGTGCGTTTCATAAAACGCATTATAAACATTAATGCTTTTTATGAAACGCATTTTGTGCAACCACAATGTATGTGGCACCGGCCCCGGTGCGGTATGTGGCACCGGCCCCGGTGCGCATTGGCAAGAAGCGCAGCCTGCAACCGCGCCGCGCCAAGCAATTCGAGGTATTGCGTGATCGACTTGCGCGGCGCACGCGCGCACACCCATCGCAATCGGCCCGAGCAGGAGCATGCGGGTGGTACGAAAACGATTCGGGTTGTGCTTCGATGCCGCGCGGTGATGCACCAAACGGGGTGAGCCAGTCGGGGGTGCCAACCGGGGTGGAGGCCGGCGCGAAGGGTGATAGAGTTGCCGCAACCTATTTCAATCGAGTGGTGGAGGCGGGCAATGCACGGTTTGATGCAGGTTTGCGCAGGAGTTATTCCGATAGGTCGATGGCTCGAACAGGTTTGTGCGCGAACTCAATCGAGTTGGCCTCTTCGGCCTGAACTATCCGACAGGATTCAACATGTCGCCTAAGCAATATGGGCCGCCAATTCAAGTGTGGCGCTTAAGCAGAAGATGGTGCGCGAGGTTCAGGCCGATGGATTGTTCAAGAATTTTGAGTGACGCACAGGGAATGTGCGTGAAGAAGCACTCCCACCAAGGGTTTCGTGGCGATTCGTTTAACCTGTTGCGAGGCGGTAATTTTCCCGGCTGCGTCCAATCATCATGAGTGAGTGCCCCGTGATATCCGCCACTGCGGCGCCATCGCAGCAAGCATTTCCCTTCACCCGAACCTGCCCGTTCGATCCGCCGCCGCAATATGCCGCAGCGCGTGCCGAAGGGCCGGTATGCCCGGTCACGCTGTGGAATGGCAAGCGCGCCTGGCTGGTGACACGGCACGCAGAAATTCGCGCGGTGTTGTCGGATGACCAGCGCTTCTCCGGGGCGATGGCGCATCCCGATTTTCCGGCGGTGACCCCCGCGCGGGTAACGGTGGACAAGAACGAGCGCGCCTTTGTCGGTATGGACAATCCGGCGCACGATGTCTACCGGCGCATGTTTACGCGCGAATTTTCCGTGCGGCGCATGCAGGCCCTGAAACCGCAAATAGGTGCGATTGCCGAGACGCTGATCGACGAGATGGAAGCCCACGGCCCGCCGGCTGACCTCGTCGCCATGCTCGCGGTGAAGTTTCCGTCGCTCGTCATGTCGGCCCTGTTTGGCTCGCCTTACAAAGACCACGAGTTCATCATCCGCTGCGCGGCGGCGCGGCACGGGCTGACGCAGTCGCCGGATGAGGCGGAGGTCAAAGGGCGCGAGCTGGCGGCCTACGTGCGCCGCCTGATTGACATGAAGGAGAAAACGCCGGGTAATGACATGGTCAGCCGCATCATCGAGGAGCAGGTCAAGCCGGGCAGGCTCTCGCGCGATGACTTTGCCGAGATCGGCGCGATGATCCTGCGCGCCGGGCACGACACCACCACCAACATGATCGGCATGGGCACGCTGCTGCTGTTGCAGAACGATGCGCTGCGGCGGCAGTTGACTGCGGACCCATCGCTCATTGAAGGCGCGGTCGAGGAATTGTTGCGCTACGTCAGCCCGGTGCAGTTCTCGCCGCGCCGCGTGGCGCTCGAAGATGTCGAGATCGGCGGCGTGACGATTCCCAAAGGCGAGGGCCTGTTCATGCTGCTCGGCTCGGCGAATCGCGACGAACGCATGTTTGAGCGGCCCGATGAAGTCGATTTCGGGCGCGACGCGTCCGCGCATCTGACTTTTAGCTTCGGCATTCACCAGTGCCTGGGCCAAATGCTGGCGCGCTATGAGTTGCATATCGTCTATGCGGCGATACTGCGGCGTATGCCGAACTTGCGCCTTGCTGTGCCGCTCGATCAAATCCGCTTCAAGCACGACATGCAGATTTACGGCGTACACAATCTGCCGGTGGCATGGTGAGTCCCGTTCTGCTCAATCCGGCCGGCAGCGCGAGGGTTGCGCGATGATCCGCATCTACGCTGACCCGCAAAAATGCGTTGGCGCCGGCCAATGCGTGCGCAATGTACCCGAGGTGTTTGATCAGCGTGAAGAAGATGGCATCGTCGTGCTGCTCGCGCAAACCGCACCCGATGCGCTTGCGGCATACTTGAACAAAGCGGTGCGGCTGTGTCCGTCACAGGCGATCCGCATTGAAACCATTCCACCATAATCTTCGGAGACATCCATGACGACATCGCTGAAAGCCGCTCTGGGAGTCATTCTTGGCGGCATCGTTGGTCTGACGCTGATGCTGTCCGCTGCGCAGGCACAAGATTTCCCGAGCAAGCCGATTCGCCTGCTGATTCCCTTTCCGCCCGGCGGCGGCACTGATTTTGTCTCGCGCACCGTCGGCACCAAGCTTGCTGAGATGCACAAGTGGAATGTGGTGCTCGAAAACAAACCGGGTGCCTCGGGCAATCTGGCTCTCGCCGAGACCGCCAAGGCCGCGCCCGACGGTTACACCATCGTCATGGGCCAGTCGGACAACATGCCGCTCGGCCCGCATCTGTACGCCAACGTCGGCTACGACACGGTCAAAAGTTTTGCGCCGATCATCCAGGTGTCGGAAGCATCACTGGCCATCGTGAGCAACGTGCAAAACGCGGCCAATCCGAACAAACTGGCGACCATGGCCGACCTGATCGCCAAAGGCAAAACGGCTTCCGGCATCAGTTGGGCCACCGCCGGCAACGGCAGCATGGGCCATTTGTTTGGCGAGCAATTCAAGACCGCCGCGAACATCAGGCTGTTGCAGGTGCCTTACAAAGGCGCGGCACCGGCTCTCACCGATGTGATGGGTAACTCGGTGGACGTGGCCATCATGTCGGTGCCTTCGGTGCTGGGCCATGTGCGCAGCGGCCGGCTCACAGCGTTGGCGGTGAGCACGGCGAAGCGCTCGGCGATGCTGCCCGATACGCCTACCTTGAGCGAAGCCGGCGTCAAGGGCGTTGATGCCGGCATTTGGCTCGGGCTGTTTGCGCCGGCCGGCACGCCGCCTGGGGTGATCGCGCGGCTCAATGCCGCCGTCAACCAGGTGCTGCAGTCACCCGATGTGCGCGAGAAAATCGCCAATGGCGGCGCGGTCGCGGCGGGCGGCGCGTCCGAAACCTTTGCTGCCTTCGTGCGCGAGGACTATGTGCGCTGGGGCAAGATCGTCAAGGATGCCGGTGTCAAGCTGGAATAGCGCGGCCGCGCCCAGGGCTTCCGGATTGCGCCCCTGTTCGCGCGCTATCACTGCGGGCGCAATCCGGGAGTCCTCATCTCATGCAACTTGAAGGCACCCGCGTCGTCGATCTGACGCGCATTCTCTCCGGGCCGTTCTGCTCCATGTTCCTCGCCGACATGGGCGCAGAAGTGATCAAGATCGAAGACCCTCGCGAGGGCGATCCGGTGCGCGCGCAGGGCGAGATCGTCAACGGTTACTCGTCCTACTTCGCCACCTTCAACCGCAACAAGCGCTCGCTCACGCTCGATTTGCGCGCGGATGCAGGCAAGGAAATATTGCGCGATTTGATCCGCCGGGCCGACGTGGTGGTCAACAACTACCGCCCCGGTGTGATGGACAAAATGGGCTTCGGGCGCGATCAACTGCGCACGCTCAAACCTAACATCATCAGTTGCCACGTCACCGGCTTCGGTCTCGATGGCCCTTACAAAGACCGCCCCTCGTTCGACTTCATCGCGCAGGCGATGAGCGGCTTCATGAGTGTGAATGGTTTCGATGACGGCCCGCCGATGCGCGCCGCGCCGCCGGTCTCGGACCTCGTGGCCGGCGCCTACGCGGCCATGGGCATCATGGCCGCGCTGGTGCGGCGCGCGCGCACGGGTGAAGGCGAAGAAGTCGCCACCGCGCTCACCGACAGCATGACCAGCATGCTGGCTTACTTCGCCGCCAATTTTTTCGCCAACGGCAAACTGCCGCAGCGCACCGGCAACGACCACGCCATCGCCTCGCCCTATGGCTTGTTCGAAGCATCCGATGGTCAAGTGGCGATTGCACCGGCCAATGACGCGGTGTATGCCAAGCTGCTCGAAGCACTTGACCTCACCCACCTCGCCACCCAGCCGGAATACCGCAACAACGCCGAGCGCTACGCGCG
>JANNCZ010000561.1:0-2120 GCA_031387185.1 Burkholderiales bacterium | reverse complement strand
GTCACAGGCAGAACTGGCACGGCGCGCAGCGACTAGCCAGTCCTATATTGCGCGCCTTGAACAAGGACGGGTGGATCCGCAGATGAGCACAGCCCTAAAAATATCGAACACGTTAGGCGTTTCAATCTTGATATTTTCCCGTGCACTCACAACTGAGACTCGAGCATGAAAGCGACTACAGACCGCATCGCGACCGCTATTTTCTGTGACGATATACGCCAGGAAGTCGGTGGCAAAATGTCGTTCATGGGTTGCTACCAAAGTGAGTTGATCGTTCCCAGCACACCGGTAGTACTGCCCAAACTATGCATTATGGCGACCGTGACAACACCCATTGCACGACCATTTAAATCGTTGACCATCAAAATTATGATTGACGATAAAACGGAATTGGCAAAGCTGGAATCCTCATCCGTATCGCTTCAACAAAATTCCGGGGCTTCAGATCAGACAGCTACGCGTACATCACTCAGTGCTGCCTTAACTTTTTCGCCATTCGTAATCGAAAAGCCGACAACTCTACGGCTCATTGCTGAAACGGAAGAAGGTGAGATCGTCGGCCCTCGGTTACTCATCAAAGTGGGACAACCCACGGGTAGCGTTGCAAACCCGGTTGAGGTTGTAAAAGGCCCAGCGCCGACGAAAATGCTAGAGCGGAAATTCAAGAAAAAAGTTGGTGATCCCCGCTGATGTCCCAAACCCAAAGTGTAGTTTGGAGACTGTGACAAAATTTGGTCTGGATGTCCGTTCACACTCAAAGCTACTCCGGCTTGATGTTGAGCGTGCCAATCAATTTGTCTTTTTCATCGTAGTCAGTGCGCAAGCGGCGGTCAAAATCACGCCGCCCCAAGTAGGCCACCCGCTGATGCAGGCGCGCTGCAAAGGTGCGAAATCCTTCCGAAGCTGTCGCCTCGGAGCATGTTTTTTCGAGTGCTGCGAGCACCGGTTCCGGCGTGCCGCGCGGCGCGAAAATGCCGTTGAGACCCGGCACACCAGCGGGGAAGCCGAGCTCTGCCATGGTCGGCACATCAGGAAAGGCGCTATGCCGCTCCGCCGAAAACACCGCCAGCGCGCGCACGCCCTTGCCCGCCATGCCGGACACCGAGGCTGAGGCAAAGCCGATTTCGCTGGTCACCAGTTGTTGCAGCAGTTGCGGCTCGCCACGAAACGGCACGTGCGTGGCACTTAGTTGCGCGGCCTGCAAAAAAGCTGCGCCTGACAGATGCGGCACTGAACCAACACCTGTGGTGGCCCAGTTGAGTTTGCCCGGTGCGGTCTGCGCAGCGGCAATCAAGTCTTTCAAGCTCTTGTAGGGCGAACCCGCGCCCACGAACACCGCCATGACGTTTTCAAAACTCTGGCATACCGGCACAATGGCATCGTAGGTGTAGCTCACGCTTTTGAGCATGTGCGGCGCAACGGTGAGCGGCGTGTTGGGCGAAATCGCAATCGTGTAGCCATCCGGTTTGGCATTGGCCAAGGCGGCAAAGCCGATGGTGGCAGCGGCCCCCTCCCGGTTAACCACCGGGAAGCTCTGCCCGGTGATGCGCGCCAACTCTACCGTGAGGGCGCGCGCCATGATGTCAACGCCCTGCCCGGCCTGGAAAGGCACGATTACAGTGACTGGGCGCGACGGAAACTGGTCTTGCGCGGCGCAAATGGAAGCTGCAAGCGCTACGCAGAGCGCGGTGGTAGCGTTGCGGGTGGTTACTCTGGATTGAAATGTATTGGTCATGTGATTCGATTGGGCCGGTTGTTTGGATTGGTAGGTGAGGTTGGCAGTTGAACGGCGGCACAAATCGGACGCGCCTTGTGAGCTGGTGTAAAGGCCGCGCCGCGTTGTGCCGCACCGGGCCAGCGGCCAGCGAGGCGCGTAACATTATCGGGTAAGCTTCGCGCCGTCTGCTTGGCCGCGCGCGCAAGTGCCACCATATGCGCTGCGCCGCGTTCTGCCCCACGTTCTGCCCCAACCAGACAACCGGGCTACAGCCCTTGTCCCCCAACGGTCTTGACCAGATGCCCTGCCAGCAACCATGAGTGAAGACATTCTGATCAACGTTACCCCGCAGGAAACGCGGGTCGCCCTGATGTCGCAGGGTGTGGTGCAGGAAATCCATATC
>JANNCZ010000554.1:0-4434 GCA_031387185.1 Burkholderiales bacterium | reverse complement strand
CACACCGGGTTTCTGTATCACGCGATCCAGGCCGGCATGAGCATGGGCATCGTCAACGCCGGGCAGCTCGGCGTCTACGACGAGATCCCCAAAGAATTGCGCGACAGGGTTGAAGACGTCGTGCTCAACCGCAACAATGCGAATAGCGAGGCGACCGAAGCGCTGGTGAAGTTCGCTGAAAACTACAAATCGGCGGGCAAGGCGAAGGTCGAAGACCTGGCCTGGCGCGCCGAGCCGGTGGGTAAACGACTGGCGCACGCGATGGTGCGCGGCATCACCGACTTCATCGTCGCCGACACCGAGGAAGCGCGTCAAGAGGTGCTCGCTTCAGGTGGCCGCCCGATCCACGTGATCGAAGGCCCGCTGATGGACGGCATGAATATCGTCGGCGATTTGTTCGGCGCCGGCAAAATGTTTTTGCCGCAGGTGGTCAAGAGCGCACGCGTGATGAAGCAAGCGGTGGCGCATCTGATTCCGTTCATTGAAGCCGAGAAAGGTGAAGGCGGTGTCAAGGCCAAGGGGCGCATCGTCACCGCCACCGTGAAGGGCGATGTGCACGACATCGGCAAAAACATCGTTGGCGTGGTGCTCGGCTGCAACAACTTCGAGGTGATCGACCTTGGCGTGATGGTGAGCGCGCAAAAAATTCTCGACACTGCACGTGAAGTCAACGCCGACATGATCGGCCTCTCGGGCCTCATCACGCCCTCGCTCGAAGAGATGGCGCATGTCGCCAAAGAAATGGAGCGTCAGGGCTTCACCGTGCCGCTGCTGATCGGTGGCGCCACCACTTCGCGCGTGCATACCGCCGTGAAGATCGCGCCGCACTACAGCCAGCCGGTGATCTATGTACCCGATGCGTCGCGTGCCGTCGGCGTCGCCTCCAATCTGGTGTCGGACGATCAGCGCGCTGCCTACGTGGCCGGTGTCGCTACCGAATACGAGCGCGTGCGCGCGCAGCATGCCAGCAAAAAGGGCCCGGAACTCATTTCGCTTGCCGAGGCCCGCGCCAACAAATCGCCGGTCGACTGGAGCGTCTACCAGCCGCCGCGACCCAAATTCATCGGTCGCAAGGTGCTCAAGAACTACGATCTCGCCGATCTCGCCGACTACATCGACTGGGGCCCGTTCTTTCAGGTGTGGGACCTGGCCGGCTCATTCCCCGCGCTGTTGCAGGACGAGGTGGTGGGCGAAGCCGCGCGCCACGTGCAAAGCGACGGCCAGGCCTTGCTCAAAAAACTGATTGATGGCCGCTGGCTCACCGCGCACGGCGTGGTGGCGCTGCTGCCGGCCAACAGCGTCAACGAGGATGACATCGCCATCTACGCTGACGAAGCGCGCACGCAAACTTCGCTCACCTGGCATGGCCTGCGCCAGCAAACCAAAAAACCGTCAAACACGCCGAACCGCTGCCTCGCTGATTTCATCGCCCCCAAGGCGAGCGGCGTGGCCGACTACATCGGCCTGTTCGCCGTGACAGCTGGTCTCAACATCGAATCGCGCTTGAAGCAGTTCGAAGCTGCGCACGACGACTACCACTCGATCATGCTCAAAGCGCTGGCCGACCGTCTCGCCGAAGCCTTCGCCGAAGCGCTACACAAAAAAGTGCGGCGCGAGCTGTGGGGCTATGCGCATGACGAGCATCTCGAAAACCACGACCTCATCGCCGAAAAATATCGCGGCATCCGCCCCGCGCCGGGTTATCCGGCCTGTCCGGACCACACCGTCAAGGCCGATTTCTTCAATGCCCTGAACTGCGCCGAAATCGACATGACCCTGACCGACAGTTTCGCCATGATGCCGGCCGCGTCAGTGAGCGGCTTCTACTTCTCGCATCCCGACTCGACCTACTTCAACGTCGGCAAGATCGGCGCCGATCAGCTTGAAGACCAGGCGCAGCGGCGCGGTATGGACAAGGCGGAGCTGGAGCGCTGGCTCGCGCCGAACCTGTCATAGGCTGGAAACCCTTGGTACATGAGGCTTGCAGGAGATGATGCTCTGAGAGGCGCATGAACAGGGCTTGAGCGGCGCGGTGAGCCGCGCAATGGCCAAACGCCCGGCTGCGCGCGTGCAGGCAGTGCCAGCAGACTACTGCGCGGTCTGACTCAGCAGCGCCAATGCGTCCGCTGCGTTGACTATCGGGATACCTTCAAACACGCGAAGCACCCGCAAATCCTTGTCGCCCGATACGAGCAAGTCTGCATCTGCCGCGAGCGCAGCAGCCAACACATTGTCATCGTCTGGGTCGCGGCACGTGGGCGTGATTGCAAGTGCTGGCACCGGCCCGCATAGCGCGAGATACTGACTGCACAACTCGTCCGGCGTCATTCCGGCTGCGGCTATGCGCGCCGCGAACTTGGGAAGACTTAGCTTCTCGGCCAATTCAGCGGCAAGAAACGAATTGACGAAAGCCGCTGCTGCCTGCTCAACGACCAAGTCGATCAGACGCGCCGATGGGCCGCGCCACAACAGGCCGGAAATAACGACGTTGGTATCAAGAACCAGGCGCATCAGCCACGGTCGCGCGCCAGATGTTCTGCTACGTCACTATCCGACATTGCTTCACCGGGCAGATTTCTGAGGTGCGTCAGCGACGCCGCCAGCGCTTTGCCGGCAGTGCGCCGAGTTTCGAACTCCAGCCAGGCGCGAATTTTTTCTGGCGTGAACAGGTTAAGCGAGGAGGCGCGTTGTGCAACGTCGTCCGGCAATTCGATGGTGATTGAGGTCATGACTGGCTCGCGGAGAACAGTGGCATCACTTATGGTAGCGCAAACCTTGCAGTGCAACGGAGCCGAAAGCGGGTACCAGTATCAATAGCGGAACTGCGCAAGAGAAAACGCCATGCCGGCAGAGCGCTGCGCATTCTGGTCAATAAGGCGGGCAAGATCGAACGCACCCAGTACCTCAACGCCGCGCCAATCTGGTGCCCATTTTCAGGCAAGCAAGGCCATGCCGGAGCGCTTGTCAAAACTCATGGTGCGCACGCACCCGGCAGCCGATGCGGTGCGCTCGATCAGGCAATCGGCAAAATCAGCCTTGCCCGACTCGAACTGACGCAGCGCCTTCCAGGCAATCTCGGCATCCTGCACCACCAGTTGGCGGATGCTCAGCAGGCGGCGCACAATTTCGGCGACCTCGGGGCGCGTCGCACCATAGCGGCTCTCGCTTACCCACGCCACTTCGGCCAGCACCACCAGCCCGACAAAGCCCGGTTGCGCAGCGCTGCATTCCTTCTCGATCAGTGCGGTGGCGCGCGCGGACTGGGTTTTGTCATCCTGTGCGATGTAGCGCACCAGCACGTTGGTATCGAGACCAATCACCGGCCGGCACCGCGCGCCCGGATGGTGGCGTTCATGTCGTCTACGCTGACCGGCTTGGCCGGCCGGCGCAGCAGGCCCTTGAGCGCAGTCACATCGTCAATCGCCGGTTTGATTGCATATCCGCCATCGATTTCGACAAACTCAATGCGGTCACCGGACTCCAGACCCAGACGCAGGCGCACATCGGCAGGAATGGTGATTTGCCCTTTGGTGGTGAGCGTGGCAGTGGTCATGGCGGCGAATCCCGTGGGGGCGAACTCCTTACTATAAAGTAAGGAAGGTGGAGTTGCAATCATCGCGTCTCAGCTCTCGTCATCCCCCAGCAACAACTCGCGCAAGGCCCGCGCATCGAGCGGTGCAGCATCGCCCTGGTCTTCGAGAATGCCATCGGCCAGGCTGCGCTTGTCGGCATGCAATTCGACGATGCGCTCCTCGATCGAGCCGGCGGTCACCAGCCGGTATACCGTGACCGGGCGCTGCTGGCCGATGCGGTGTGCGCGGCCCATCGCCTGGTCTTCGGCGGCCGGGTTCCACCATGGGTCAACGATGAGCACGTAGTCGGCGGCGGTGAGATTGAGTCCGAAGCCGCCCGCCTTGAGGCTGATCAAAAACACTTCACCCTCGCCACGCTGAAACGCCTGCACGCGCTTGGCACGCTCTGCCGCCGGTGTGCCGCCATCGAGATATTGGTAGGTGATGCCGCAGCCATCAAGGCGTTCGGCCAGCAGCTTCAGAAAGCCGGTGAACTGGCTGAACACCAGTGCTTTGTGTTGACCATCAACCAACTCGCGCACCAGGCGCTCGAACTCCTGCGTTTTGGCGCCGACGATGCCCAGCTCCGGCGCGACCAGGCGCGGGTCGCACGCGGCGCGGCGCAGACGCGTGAGTTCGGCCAGCACCTGAAATGAGGACTGCGATGCTGCAGCGCCGTCTTCAGCCTCGGCGAGCGCCTTGACGCGCTCACTCGCACTGCGCCGCAAGGCTTCGAGAAAGCTGCGCTCCTGCTCGGACGGCTCGATCTGGTGAATGATCTCGGTGCGTGGCGGCAGGTCTTGCAACACCTCGGCCTTGGTGCGCCGGAGCAAAAACGGCGACACCAGCCGCCTTAGCCGCG
>JANNCZ010000541.1:0-3801 GCA_031387185.1 Burkholderiales bacterium | reverse complement strand
ACCCGCGCCGGGCGCTACGGCGGCTCGGTGGTGGCGCGCCCCACTGACGCGCTGCTGGCCACCCACATCAGCCTGTTTGCCAAGGGCAACAGTGTCTCGCTGCGGGCGCTGGTCGAAGCACGTCAGGCGCTCGAACCGATGGTCGCCTATCTGGCCGCGCGCAACCGCACTGCCGAAGACCTTGCCACACTGAAAGCGATTTCCAAACGCATCGATCAGGCTGCGGTGGATGATGTGCCGCTGTTCCTGCAGGAGAACGTGCATTGGCACAGCGCGCTCGCGGCGGCGAGCCACAATGATTTGCTGCGCGCTTTCACCGCATCGATTTCAGCGCAAATGTTTGAAGCATCGCGCCTCGACAAATTTGCCTCGCCCGATGTGCGCGGTCTGGTGACGCACGCGCACCGGCGCATCTTGCAAGCGATCGAAGCGCAGGATGCTGAGCTCGCGCGCTCGCGCGCCGAGCGTGACTTGCAGGCCTACGCGCTGTTGCTCGACGCAGCGGTGCGTGATGCACTCAAAGTGTCTGCCAAGCTTGCCGCGCGCAAGCGCAAGACATGAGCACCTCGGTGGTCACCTCAGCGCTCAACTCAGTGGTCAACCCGGAGCACACACCGGTGCTGGTCGGCATCGGCACGGCGACGCGCCGTGAAGAGGATTTCACCCGCGCGCTCGAACCGCTCGACCTGATGAGCGAGGCGGTGGAAGCAGCGGGCGTTGACTGCGGCGCGCGCGCTGCGCTGCCGGGCGTGCAACATATCGCTGTGCCACGCGGGCGCTGGACTTATCGCAACCCAGCTGGCGCAATTGCGCAGCGCATCGGTGCAGTGCAGGCGACCACCGTGCTGGCCAGCGTCGGCGTATTGCAGCAGTCGCTGATCGGCGAGGCCTGCGCGCGCATTGCGCGCGGCGAGTGCCACAGCACGCTGGTGACGGGGGCCGACGCCGGTTACCGCTTGCTGCGCGCGCAGATTGCCGGGCAAACGGCATCCGAGCGCGAAACGCACGGCGATCCTGACATTCGCCTCACGCCGAAAGACGAGCTACGCCACCCGGTCGAGAAGCGCGCCGGCATCAAGATGCCGGTCGCCCTCTACGCGATCATGGAGAGCGTCTACCGCGCGCGCCAGGGCTGGTCGATTGACGAGCACCGCAACCAGCTCGCCGAACTGGGCGCACGCTTCGCCCGCGTCGCAGCGGACAACCCGCACGCGTGGGACCGTCGTGCGCTCGATGCTTCGGCGATTCGCGACGCCGGAGAGCGCAACCCGATGCAGGCCTTCCCCTACACGCGCCTGCATTGCTCTACGTGGAATGTCGATCAGGCTGCCGCATTGCTGTTCTGCTCCGCAGCACGGGCGGAACAACTCGGCATTGCGCGCGAGCGCTGGGTCACCCCGCTCGCGAGCACCGAGTCCAATCACATGGTTGCGGTGTCGGCGCGTGCCGATCTCGCGGCTTGCCCCGGTGCGCGCATAGCCGGCCAAGCCGCGCTCGACGCCGGTGGCATCACGGCGCAAGACCTTGACCTCATCGAGCTATACAGTTGCTTCCCCATCGCTGTGAAAGCCTATGCGGCTGAACTGGGCCTGCCACTCACGCGCAATCTCACCATCACCGGCGGCATGGCGTTCGCCGGCGGCCCGTACAACAACTACGTGTTCCAGGCCACCTGCCGCGCTGCCGAGTTGCTGCGCGCCGGGCGCGGCCGGCATGCCTTGGTGTCGAGCGTGTCGGGCGTGTTGACCAAACAGGCGTTTGGCCTGTGGAGCAGCGCCGCCGCCGCGCCGGTATCCGCATCTGCACCCGCACCGGTGCGCCCATTCACACATCTTGATGTCGGTGGTGCGGTAGCGCGCGAGGTGGGCGTGGTCGAAGTGCTCGACGATTTCAGCGGCACTGCCACCGTAGCAGGATTTACCGTCCTGCACGAGCGTGGCAAGGTGCCGCGTGGTCTTGCACTGGCCGATACCGTCCAGGGGAAACGCGTGCTCGCCACCACCGAAGATGCCGCGCTGACGGCACGCATGCAGAGCGAGGAGTTTGTGGGCCGGCCAGTGCGCATTGAACACAACGAGTTGATGCCATGATCGAAGCCGCTCCGGAAGAACAAGTCACACTCGCGCACGACGTATGCGCGCTGCCCCTGGTGCGCCGCCTCGCCGCCATGCTCGACCGTGACCCTGACGCGCTGCGCGAAGGTGACCTGCTGCCGCGCGGTTGGCATGCGGCATTTTTCAACGTGCCGGTACGGCAGTCGCAACTGCGCGCCGACGGAATTGCAGGGCTCGGTGTCGGACTGCCCGGCCTCGGCCTGCCGCGTTTGATGCTGGCGGGGCGGCGCAATCAATTCCACAGCGGCCTCCCGATCGGCGCACGCCTGCGGCGCGAGACGCAGCAAGGCGAGGTGCAACTAAAGCAGGGGCGCTCGGGGCGCTTTGCGCTCGTCAAGGTAGAGCACCGTATTTTTGTCGAAGGCGCGAACGAGCACGCGATCACGGAACAACTCGACTACGTGTTGCGTGAAGCAGTCAACGCGGCCCCGGCAACCTTGGCAACCTTGGCAACTTCGGCAACTTCGGCAACCTCGCCCGAACCTGCGCCAGATCCCGAAACGCAGGCAGCAAAAGCAGCGGTACCGAAGGCAGATACCTCACGCACCCTGATTCCCGACGAGCGCCTGCTATTTCGCTACTCCGCCATCACCGACAACCCGCATCGCATCCACTACGACCTGCCCTACGCCACCGGCGCAGAAGGCTATCCCGCGCTGGTCGTGAACGGCAGCATCCCGGCTCTGTTTCTGCTCGAACTATGGCGCGCGCATAGCGGACGCGAGCCGGCTTGGTTCACGTCGCGCAATGTTGCCCCCATGTTCTGCGGGCGCGCCTTGCACTTGCAGGTGCGCCGGGACGAAAGCGATTGGCATCTGTCGGCCACCGATGATGCCGGCCAACTTGCGTTTGACGCACGCGCAACCTGAACACACGAGTTCATTAGTCAGGAGAGACGCATGACGAACATCGCCGCAGCCCCCAGTCTTGTTGCGCACGCCAGCGAGCAGGCGCCCGGACATCCGCATCAACGCACCAGCCTGCTTGGGGTAGTCGTGGCTGGTGCCCTCTGCGCCGTCACTGCTGCTGCGGCTCTCGCCCAAGAGCCATTTCCCAACCGTCCGATCCGCATGGTGGTGTCAGTCGGCGCGGGCGGTGCAACCGACACGCTCACGCGCATGCTGGCCGAACGCATGGGCAGATCGCTCGGCGTCTCGGTGCTGGTGGAGAACCAGCCCGGCGGCAGCGGCGTGATTGCCGCGCAGGCGGTGGCGCGCGCAGCACCCGATGGTCATACGCTGCTGATTGGCACCAACACCACGCATGCGGGCAACGCGAGCTTCATGAAGAATTTGCCGTATGACCCGGTCAATGATTTCGCGCCGGTGTCGCGCCTTGGCATCGCCGCGCTGGTGCTGTCGGTCAACAGCAGTGTGCCGGGCAGCACGGTGGGCGAATTCATCGCTTACGCGAAGGCCAACCCCGGCAAGGTCGGATTTGGCAATGGCACCGGCTCGGCGCGTTTGGCCTCGGAGATGTTGAAGGCCAAGGCCGGTATCGACATTTTCAGCGTGCCCTACAAGTCGAACGCGCAGGCGCTGGTCGATTTGCGCGGCGGCCAGATCCAGATGTTGTTTGGCGATATTGCGCTGATGCTGCCGCACATCCGCGCCGGCGCCCTCAAGGGCCTTGGCGTATCGAGCGCGAAACGCTCGGCCACCATGCCCGAAATGCCGACCTTGCAGGA
>JANNCZ010000117.1:0-4477 GCA_031387185.1 Burkholderiales bacterium | reverse complement strand
GCGCCTGGACCGCTACATCGGGTATTTCGAGCCGTATGCCACCAGCCACGAGGCGCTCGACCGCGATCACGCCGTGCAGGACGAAGCGCGCAACGTGGCGCGCGCGGTCGCAAAAACCGTGGTCGAGCTGCGATCCGGCCGACTCCAGGCACTGCAGCCGGTGCTGTCGCGGCCACGCCCCAAGTGAGATGCTCTCTCAGGTCCGTCCCATGCGCCTGTTCAGGTCATGCCATTGGAAACCGTTGGCCACCAACAGTCTTCCGTTGATGTCATGAAAGGATAGGTAACACCGGCAAACCGGCATGGCCGGCAGCCCGCAGCCTAGACGTTCACCACCATCCGCGACAAATCCGTCAGGGTGCCATGCTCGCCCTGCCCGACCGGTTTGCCGGCAACCACCGACGCCGCCATCGCAAAGACACGCACCATCTTGCAGTGCGACGCGTCCCAGTATTCGGCAGTGGCAGGCGTGATCCTGAGCATCCCCAGATGGGGGGAGTCCGGCCCCTCGGGAAACCACGGCCGGGCAAACGGCGTCCACAGGCGGTCGATGCGCGCGCGCTCGGTAAACACCTCACCGTGCCCCGACACCGACACATAGGTTCCGCGTGACGGATCTGTGAACGACAGGTTGGCGACGCGCAGGTGCTCGACCTTGGACGAGCGCAGGTCGGTGAAAAACCAGATTGCGCCGTCGCGATCCATTTCCAGCGGCGCCATCGGCCGGCTGACGAGACTGCCTTCACCGTCGAGGTTGGTCAGCATCGCTGCGCTCACGTGTGCGATCAACTTGCACAGCCGGCTCAGCCCGGCGTTGCCCTGGATTTCTGTCCTCATGCTGGACTCCTGTTTCGTGAAAGGGTTCGTGAAAGGGAATGCGATGCCCGTTGCGGCAGTCCGCCGATTGTTGCCCAAGCCAGTATCGCGCGACTGTTCGCCGGCCCACATAGCGCGCCCTCAAGGGTTGCCGGTGAAGCCGCGGCTACGCGATGTGTGTGGCGCGCCGCACAGTCAGAGGTGACGGCTGCAGGTATGGTGCCGGGTTTCGATGCGAAAGAAATCAATGACCACTGCGGACCAAACCGGCACACCACCCCGGCAACATCGCGGGCTGGTTCCGCTCCTGATTGCAACGTCCCTCGCGTTTGCCTGGATCCTTCTGCCGTTCTATGGTGCGATCCTGTGGGGCGCGATCATCGCGCTGCTGTTCGCACCGCTGTACCGGCGCCTGTTGCCGCAGCTCGGGCAGCGGCGCAACCTTGCGGCGCTCTTGACCTTGTTGGTGGTATCGATCATCGTGATCCTGCCGCTGTCGCTGGTCGCGGCCGCCCTGGTGCACGAAGCGACCCTGGTGGTACAGCGGATCGGCGCCGGCGAGATCAACCCGGGCCGGTATCTCCATGGTGTGTTCGACGCCCTGCCCGAATCGATCACGTCATTGCTGCACCGTGTTGGCCTGGGCGACTTCGAGAGCCTGCAGCAGCGCATCAGCAGCGCGTTTGCGCAAGGCGGCCGCTTCATGGCAACACAGGCCCTCGGTATCGGCCAGAACACCTTCCATTTCATTGCCCGGCTGTGCATCGCCCTGTATCTGGCGTTCTTCCTGATGCGCGACGGCGACGCCGTGGCGCGCGCGGTGCGCCGCGCGATTCCGCTTGCATCGGCGCACAAGCAGCAACTGATCGACAAATTCAATACCGTGATCCGCGCCACAGTCAAGGGCAGCCTCCTGGTGGCGGCGGTGCAGGGTACGCTCGGTGGCATCGCGTTCTGGGCGCTCGGGGTCGGCGGCGCCCTGCTGTGGGCGGTGCTGATGGCCCTGCTGTCGCTGCTGCCGGTGATCGGCTCGGCGCTGGTCTGGCTGCCAGTGGCGCTCTATTTTGTTGCGACCGGCGCCCTCTGGAAAGGGTTCGGCCTGATTGCCTACGGCCTGCTGGTGATCGGGCTGATTGACAACCTGCTGCGACCGATGCTGGTGGGCAAGGAGACACACATCCCCGACTACGTGGTGATGATCGCGACACTCGGCGGGCTGGCCGTGTTCGGGATCCACGGGTTTGTCCTGGGGCCGACGATTGCGGCGATGTTCATCGCGGTGTGGCACCTGTACGGCACCACACGGGATGCGGAAGCCGGAAGCACCGCCTGAGCCAGCCTTGACGTAGTGCGTCGCTGCGCAAGTCCGCCGTTCGCGCCGTGCTTTGCATCCTTCCGCCGCGTTGACTTGCCGTGTTGCCACCGCAGCGATATGTCTCTCTTGTGTGCGACGACGTACAGACTTGCCCATTGGAGGCCCCGAAAATGCAGGCTCATATCAACCCACTGGACCGACCTCACCATGAAAACCACACTTGCTGCAATCATCCTCGCATCCGGCGCACTGCTGCTGCCACTGTCAGGCCACGGTGCTGACGGCGATACCGACCGCTCCTCGCCCAAGTCATTCGTCAAAAACACCGTCATCACCAGCAAGATAAAAACCCACCTGGCCGCGGAAAAACTCTCGAGCCTGGCGCGCATTCACGTTGATACCGACAAGCAGGGGATGGTGGTCCTGACCGGCAACGCGGAGAATCAGGCGGCGGCAGACAAAGCCATCTCGATTGCGTTTGCGGTCGAAGGCGTGCACGCGGTTGACAACCGCATCAAGATCAAAGCCGACAAGTAAGCAGCCGTCCGACTTGTTTCCGGCGCGATCCGCCGGCATCATAGGCGGCGCAGGGTCTGCTGTTCGTCACGGCGGAATACAACCGTTCGATCCCCGGCGTGCTCAAGAACGCGATTGATCATGCCTCGCGTCCCTACGGACAAAGCGCGTGGGCCGGCAAACCAGCCGGGGTGCTCGGTGCGTCAGTGGGTGCCATCGGAACCTCGATGGCGCAGCAGCACTTGCGCAATATTCTCGCTTACCTCGACGTGCCGACGCTGGGCCAGCCGGAGGCATTCATCCACGCCAAAGAAAGATTGTTCGATCAGGCCGGCGCCATCGGCCCCGATAGCCGGAAATTTTTTCACGACTGGATGAACCGCTATGCGGATTGGGTGAAAAAGCACGCCGCATAACTGCTCGGCAGCGAACCCATACGCGCAATTGCATGCCAACCTTCAATACAACATCCGGAACACTGCAGCGATCAGCGCGAGCAGGAGCCCGCCAAGAACGAAATGCAGAACATGCGGCAGCCTTGCCGAATAAAGCATGTCATCGATCACCCCGAGGGCACGCAGCCACCAGGGTTTGTATTGCGGTATTACCTTGACCCCCGGTTCGATCACGCGCGCTGCCAGGCGCCCGCTTTCCACCGCGGCTTCGATGCTCCACACATCCGCCGCCGTCTGTGTGTGCGCACCGGCCAGCACCAGGTTCGGCACCGGCGTTGCCTGGGTCGGCAGATAGGCCTGGGTGTTGGTGGTGTTCACCCATTTGGGCTGTTGGCAACGAATGCCGTGTGGCGAGAACTGCCACTCATGCCACACCTCGAAGCGCAGGATGCGAAACGAGAGCCAGCCGCGGCCGCCGTTGGCGTCACGGATCAGGGTGTCGAGGCCGCCGCAGCTCGACAACTGCGCCATCACTTCGGCGATGAATTCTTCACGCGTGCAGGTGACCAGGGGTTTGCCATGGATGCGCCCCGGCTTGGTGGCGACACAGGCGGTGCCGGTCCAGAGAGATGCGACGCCGGCACCGAGATCGGCGTCAGCGGCCCATACCTGCTCCTGCGCAAACAAGGTCAGGTTGAATTCCGAGTCGGCGATCACCACCGCGGTGCGTGCGCCCGGCCACGCCAGCTTCTCGGCGAACGCGATGCGGAACGACACCTGCGTATGCGGCCCGTCCTGCACCAGCGGACGAAACCGGCGCAACTGCGCTTGCCGTTCAAGTTGCGGCGTGCGCCCAAGGATGTCGGCCGCGGCAAACGGGTTGGTCGCGAGCACATACACATCTGCCCGCACCTCTTCACCTGATTCAAGGGTGGCCATGGTGATGCGCACGCCGTCGAAGTCGAAGCGCTGCAAGGACCGTTTCCAATAAAACCCAACACCGCTGGTTGCGAGGTGCGCCACCCATTTATCGAACCACACTTCGCTGCTCGGGCCGCGCAACAGCAGCCAGCCGTCACGCGAACCGTGGGTCCAGGCCGGCCCCTCCGCATCGGCTTTGTGCTCATGCCACGGTCTCGACGAGAGCAGCTTGAGGAAGAATTGCCCGGTGGTGTGCAGTGACACGCGCGTCCAGTCGGAGCCGATCCACGGCCCGAAGGTGGCGCGCCAGGTTTTCCAGCCAAGGTCACTGAGGAGCGGTTTCCACTGCGCAGCGGCCGACAACCGGGCGTAATGCTCGCTGCTGCGGCGATGCGCGGCCCAGCACTTGAGCATCAGCCACGCCCAGCGAATGCTGTCGAAGCCCGACATGCGCAACATCTTCGAGACCTGCAACACGTGCGCGTGGTCGAACTCGGCGATGCCTTGGTCCGGC
>JANNCZ010000498.1:0-2151 GCA_031387185.1 Burkholderiales bacterium | reverse complement strand
TTGCCGGCCGCGTTGTTGACGAGGCCGGTGACACCGCCGTTGGCAAAAATGTCGGCCACCATTTCTTCCACGGCCGGCGCCTGGCGAATGTCGAGCGGGTACGCGTCGACACGGCGGCCATATTTGTCCGCCATTTCCTGCGCGACCGACTTGGCGAGGTCGCCGCGCCGCCCGCAGATCACCGCGTCGGCACCGAGCGATAAAAACTTTTCAGTCATCGCACGGCCAAGGCCGGTGGCACCGCCGGTGACGAGGATGCGTTGGCCTTTGAGCAAGTCATTTTGAAACATGAGGATCCTCTAGAGACGTTGGTACAAGCGGCTCTTTGGCCGACGATAGAACAAGAGTGGCTCCAGGAGCCATTCTTCCGGTGATACCTATGAGCGATTTATCTTCCAGACGGCCTTGCGTTTGCCCACAAACGCATCCACGCCCTCGATGCCGTCGGCGTCTTGCAAATTGCAGGTCATGGTGCGGCCGGCCAACTCATATGCGTCGATGAGGCCCATGTCGATCTGTTGATAGAACGCGCCTTTGCCGAGCGCGATGGCCGCACCGCTCTTGGCCTTGATCGCGTCGGTGAGTTTGGTTATTTCGGCATCCAGCGCATCAAAGGGCACAACGCGATTGACCAGGCCCCAGGCGCGCGCAGTATCGGCATCGATCAGATCGCCGGTGACCAGCATTTCCATCGCGCGCTTGCGGTTGATGTTGCGCGCGACGCCGACTGCCGGTGTTGAGCAGAACAGGCCGTTGTGGATGCCGGAGAGAGCGAACTTGGCTTCGGGCACCGCAACGGCGAGGTCGCACATCGACACCAACTGGCAACCCGCTGCGGCAGCGACGCCATGGACGCGTGCGATGACGGGCTGCGGCAATCTGACGATGGCCAACATCATCGCGGCGCAGGCGTCGAACAGGCCTTGCTGCCAGGCAGCATCCGGATGTGCATGGATTTCCTTCATGTCGTGGCCGGCGCAAAAGCCGCGGCCTGCACCGGCGATGACCACCGCACGGAGCGACGCATCGGCACCCACCGCTTTCAACTCAGCGGTAAGCGCAGCGATCATCCCGGTCGAGAGGGGGTTGAGGCGGTCACCGCGGTTGAGGGTAAGTATGGCCACGCCGTGGCGGTCGTCGCGCAGCACATGGGGCGTCGCTGCGTCGCCTGCAGCGACAACGGCAGCAGCAGAAATTTTCTCGGGTGCATTCATGAAACGCTCCTCACTCAATGGCCGAAGCCGATTTCGCCTGCTCACGCAACATGAATTTCTGGATTTTGCCGGTCGAGGTTTTCGGCAACACGCCGAACACCACCCTGCGCGGTGTTTTAAAGCCGGCGAGGCTGGCGCGACAGTGGGCGATCATCTCGCTGGCTGTTACCGTCACGCCGTCTTTGAGTTCGACAAACGCACACGGCGTCTCGCCCCATTTCGGATCAGGCGCGGCCACCACCGCGCAGGCGAGTACGGCGGGGTGGCGGTAGATCACATCTTCGACTTCAAGCGACGAAATATTTTCACCGCCGGAGATGATGATGTCCTTGGAGCGGTCCTTGATCTTGACGTAGCCATCGGGATGCAGCACTGCCAAATCGCCGGTATGAAACCAGCCGCCGGCGAAGGCTTCTTGCGTGGCCTTCTCGTTTTTGAGATAGCCCTTCATCACGATGTTGCCGCGAAACATGATCTCGCCCATGGTCTCGCCGTCAGCCGGCACTTCCTGCATCGTCTCCGGGTCCATCACGGTGATGCCTTCCTGCAAGGTGTAGGCCACGCCCTGGCGGCCCATCAGCCGTGCGCGCTCGCCGATGTCGGCGTCCATCCATTCGGGTTGCTTGGCGCACACGGCAGCCGGGCCATAGACTTCGGTAAGGCCGTACACGTGGGTGAGGTCAAAGCCAAGTTGTTCGACACCCTCGATCATCGACGCGGGTGGTGCCGCGCCGGCGACCAGCGCGCTGACCTTGTGCTTGATGCCCTGCTTGATCGCATCAGGTGCATTGACCAGGGTCGAATGGACGATGGGTGCGCCACAAAAATGCGTCACCTTGTGCGTGCGGATGGCATCAAAAATCGCTTTGGCCTCGACCTTGCGCAAACACACGTTGGCGCCTGCGATCTCGGCCAGCGTCCACGGAAAGCACCAGCC
>JANNCZ010000863.1:0-2616 GCA_031387185.1 Burkholderiales bacterium | reverse complement strand
GATCCATCGGGGCATTCTACGAGTGCCGCGTGGCCAATGCAAGCGGCGTTCAAGCGGCGGTGGCTTGAAAAACCTGCATGCGATAATCCTTGCATGAAATACGCGACCGCACCGGCAGTGAAATTGGCTTGGCGCATGCTCCTGCGCGATGCCCGTGCCGGTGAATTGCGCATCCTGCTCGCGGCCCTCGTGATCGCGGTGGCGAGCGTGACCAGCGTCGGGTTTTTTGCGGACCGCATCGGGCGCGCGCTCAATCAGGAGTCGCATCAATTGATCGGTGCGGATTTTGTTGTCAGCAGCGACCGGCCGATTCCTGTATCGCTGTCAGACGCCGCCTTGCAGCGCGGCCTGCGGGTGGCGCGCGCGATCAATTTTCCGAGCATGGCGTCTGCCGCCGGCAAGACACAGCTGGCCGGATTCAAGGCGGTGTCAGACGGCTATCCGCTGCGCGGCACCCTGCGCACCGCCGGCGACCGCAACCAGCCCGACGTCGCGACGCGTGCCGTGCCGCCGCGCGGGCGGGTGTGGCTCGATGAGCAACTTGTCACCAGTTTGCAACTCAAACCCGGCGCGCGCATTGGCGTTGGCGATACCGAGTTGATCTTTGATCGCGTGCTGACGTTGGAACCGGATCGCGGCGCGAGTTTTTTTTCGATTGCGCCACGCTTGATGTTCAATCAGGCAGACCTCGCCGCGACCGGTTTGATTCAACCCGGCAGCCGTGTGGTCTACCGTCTGCTGGTGGCCGGTGACGAAAAAGCCGTCAATGACTACGCCGCATGGGTCAAGGCCAACCTGGCGCGTGGACAATGGATCGAGGAAATCAGCAACGCGCGGCCCGAAGTGCGCGCCTCGGTGGATCGCGCGCAGCAGTTTCTCGGCCTCGTTGCTTTGCTCGCGGTGATTCTCGCGGCGGTATCGATTGCGCTCGCCAGCCGCCGCTTCATGCAGCGCCATCTCGATGGCTGTGCGGTGTTGCGCTCGATGGGCGCGAGCCAACGCACCTTGTTCACGATGTTTGCGGTCGAGTTTTTGTTGCTGGGCCTGATCGGCTCCGCAGTCGGCACGCTGATTGGTTACGTGGTGCATGCATTGATCGCGCAGATCCTCGGCTATCTGGTGGCGACGCAATTGCCTGCTGCCGGATTCATGCCGGCCTTGCAGGGCTTTGCCACCGGCACCTTGCTCCTTCTTGGCTTCGCGCTGCCGCCTTTGATGCAACTGGCCGGCGTGCCGCCAGTGCGGGTGATCCGCCGCGAAACCGGTGACCCCAAGCCGCTCGCCGTGCTGACCTGGCTCGCCGGCGCCGGTGTGCTGGCGCTGCTGGTGATGTGGCAGGCACGTGATCTCAAGCTCGGCTTGGTGGCCTCGGCCGGCTTTGCTGTGGCGCTCGGTGTGAGTGCCTTGATCACCTGGTGGGCGCTGCGTTTGCTGGCGCGCCTGCGCATGCATGCCGGGGCAAGCGGCGGCAATGGCAAAAACGGCAAAAACGGCAAAAACGGCAAAAACCGCAGCAACGGCTTCTCCTGGCGCTACGGCGTCGCGGCAATGCGCCGCCGCAGCGCCGCGACGGTGACGCAAGTGGTGGCCCTGAGCCTGGGCTTGGCCGCATTGCTGCTGCTCACCATCACGCGCGGCGATCTGATGGCGCAGTGGCAAAAGAGCGTACCGCCGGATGCGCCCAACCGCTTTGTGATCAATGTGCAGCCGGACCAGCGCGCGCTGTTCAATCAGCAGTTCATTGACGCCGGCATAGCGAAACCAGAGACCTACCCGATGGTGCGCGGCCGCCTGATCGCGGTCAACGGCACGCCGACCGGGCCTGAGTTGTTTGGCGAGGCGCGCGCCAAACGTCTGGTGGATCGTGAGTTCAATCTCTCGTATCTCAGCGATTTGCCGAAGCACAATCAGGTGACCAAAGGCGAATGGTTCACGCCGCGCCAGCTCGAAGAGGGTGCGCTGTCGGTCGAAGACGGCATCGCCAAAACACTGAATCTCAAACTCGGTGATGTGCTGACCTACGAAGTAGGCGGCCAGCAGTTCAAGGCGCCGGTCACCAATCTGCGCAAGCTTGATTGGGATTCGATGCGGGTCAATTTCTTTGTCATTGTCACGCCCAAATTGCTCGAACCCTTTCCCACCACCTTCATCAGCGCGTTTCATTTGCCGAAGGACAAACCAGGCTTCACCGATACGCTGGTCGCGCACATGCCCAACCTCACCATAGTTGATGTCGAAGCGATTTTGCGCCAGTTGCGCGGGGTGATCGGGCAGGTCGCGCAGGCGGTGCAGTTCATCTTCCTGTTTACGCTCGCGGCAGGCATCACGGTGCTCTACGCCGCGCTTACGGCGAGCCAGGATGAGCGCACGCGCGAAGCGGGCATCATGCGCGCCCTTGGCGCGTCCAGTGCACAACTCAAGTCGGCGCAGTGGGCCGAGTTCGTGCTGACCGGTGCGCTGTCCGGTTTATTTGCGGCGCTGATCGCGTGGGGCATTGGCTTTGCGGTGGGGCACTTTGTGTTGCATCTGCCAATGGACTTCAACCCCTGGCTGTGGGTGGCGGGCATGGCGAGCGGCGCGCTGTGCGCGTTCGTGGGCGGCGCCTTCGCGCTTGCG
>JANNCZ010000443.1:0-12840 GCA_031387185.1 Burkholderiales bacterium | reverse complement strand
ATCATGGCGCTATTTTGGCTCTCCGTGTGGGGTGGCAACCAGTTCACCGCGCAAGTCAACCGCGTCATCGGCATCCCCTCCGCCGGCGTCTCGCAATTCGAGCAAGCCACCGCCAAGCTTCCTGCGGATTGGCAGACCTCGCCGCGCAACATCGTGCTGTCAGGCCTCGATGAACTCACTGGTACGGACGACGACTTCATCGCCCGCTGCCGTCAAGGCCGGCTGTTTGTCTCTCCTTTGGTCGGGTTTGTTATGGCTGGTCTACTTCAGGGCTTGCAATTTGTCGTATGTGGCCTTGTCCCAGGTGGCATCGGGCCCCAGGTGCAACTTGGTTAGGGCGGCCTGGAACGGCTTGCGGTCGGTCTTGACCACCGTCTTCTTGTATTTGGTGACGAATTCGTCGACCAGTTTGCTTTCGGACGTGACGATCTCGTCGGTGGCCTTGGCGCCGGCCTCCTTGAAAATCGCTTCGAAGGATTTCTTGTCGGCATCCGACAGCTTGTTCCACACGCCGCCCGCAACGATGGTCATGAGCATTTCGGTGATATGGCCGGTCAGGTTGATGTGCGATTGCACTTCGTAGAACTTCTTCGCCTCGATGGTCGGCAAGGGGTTTTCCTGTGCGTCGACCGTGCCGTTTTGCAACGCGAGGTAGACCTCGGCAAAGGCAATCGGCGTCGGGTTGGCGCCGACACCGCGCGGGAACATGGTGTACAGCGGCGCGTCGGGCACGCGCACTTTGAGGCCTTTCATGTCCTCGGGCTTGTTGATCGCCTTGTTGGCGGTCATGTGGCGCACGCCGTAATAAGTGACGGCGATCGGCTTGTTGCCGCCTTTCTTGAAGTAGCCGTCGGCCAGGTCGGCAAACACCGGGCTGTTGACGTAGGCCTTCCAGTGGTTGAAGTCGCGGAACATGAACGGCGCGCCACCGATGGCGAGCGGCGGGTGGGTGCGCGCGGCAAACAGCTGGCCGGTGTAGATCACATCTACCGTACCCAGGGTCAGGCCCTGGTTGATGTCGGTTTCCTTGCCGAGCGAGGACGCCGGGAACACCTGCATCTCGTAGCGGCCGGCGGTGCGCTTCTTGACTTCATCCGCGGCCCACAACGCCCACTTGTGATACGGCTCGGAAGTCTCGTAGACGTGCGCGAACTTGAGTTTGGTTTGTGCCGACGCGGGCGCGGCGCCCAGCACAGCCATGGTGGCGAGCGCGGCGGCGATGCCTGACAGGGTAAAACGTTTCATGTTTGTCTCCTCTTCGGGATGGTTTTGAAATTGGTACTGCAGCAAGCATTACATGGCGGGGCGTCTCGAATCATCCGGATCGGCCCACTCCGTGTTCGGTACCAGCGGCACCCAGCCCGCTCGGCCCGGGTCTTTGTCGTAAGGATACCCGCCAAGGCGTTTGTACAGGTCCGCGTACTGCCCGAGTTTTTCGCGATCCAGCGCGACGCCCAGGCCCGGGCCGTCAGGCACCCGCATCCAACCTCTGTTGTATGACATCTTACCACCCACGATCACGTCGTCGGCGAGGTGGTGGTAGTGCGCATCGGCGCTGTACGACAGGTTGGGCAGCACCGCGCCCAGGTGCAGCATGCTCGCCAACTGAATGCCGAGCTCGCCTGAAGAATGCACCGCGACGCCGATCTGCATGGTCTCGCATACGCCGGCGGCCTTGATGCAGGGGCGGATGCCGCCCCAGAAGGTGGTGTCGAGCAAAATCACATCGACCGCGTGGTCGCGGATGTTCGCGGCAAGCTGCTCGAAATTGACCACCACCGTGTTGGTGGCGGTGCGCAGGCCGGTGCGTTCGCGCACCTGGCGGATGCCGTTCATGCCCCAGGTAGGGTCTTCGAAGTAGTCGTTGTTGACGTCGCGGATGGCATTGCCGAAGCGCACCGCATCTTCGAGCGGCAGCGCGCAGTTGGGGTCGTAGCGGAACGAGTCGCCCGGCAGTGCGTCAGCCAGAGCGCGATAGCAAGCAAGCTCATAGGCAGGTGCGAACACCCCACCCTTGAGCTTGTGGTTGACAAAACCATACTGCGTCTTGAGTGCGCGCGCGTGGTCCACCAGTTGCTCGATGGTGCGCACCTCATGGTGGCCATCGGCATTGGCGTAGCGAAAAAACAGGTAGCTCGCAAAGCGCACCTCATCGCGCAGCTTGCCGCCAAACAATTCATAGGCCGGCACATCCAGCGCTTTGCCCATGATATCTATGCAGGCAATCTCAATCGCCGCGAGCAATTGGGTGCGGTTGTTGTAGAGACTCGCGGTGGGGTTGGCGATGAGAAAGCGCTGACGTTCCAGATCAAACGGGCTGGTACCCACCAGGTAGCGCTCCAGCGCCTTGATTGCCGCCTCGGCACTCTCGCCGCCGCCGCCCATCTCGCCGAGACCCGTGATGCCTGCGTCAGTGTCCACCTCAACTATGGTGCGCACAAAGCGCCCCCAGTGGCAGCCGTTGGCGTGGCGCAGCGGTGCTTCAAGCGGCACTGTGACCGTGGTCGGCCGGATGGCTGTGATGCGAATCGGCTTCATGCGCGTGGCAATGTTGTGATGGTGTGGATGGTCAACGGGGGCGCAGGTTTCACTCAGATCTGCAACGCGGCCTAGACAGTGGCAGCAATCCCGGCACCCATCACCTGCACCTTGGTCGCGCGCGTCTTGTCGAGGGCCAGCGTGAACGCTTCAACCGCTTGCTCGAGCGGATACTGCGCCGTCAGCAGCGGCTTGACATCGACCTTGCCGTTGGCCAGATAGTCCACCGCCCAGTCAAATTCGACGCCCCAGCGAAACGCGCCGCGATAGTCGATCTCGCGCGCCATGATGCTGTTGGCGGGGAACGGCAAGTCCTCATTGGGCAGGGTGCCGATTTGCACGATCACGCCGCCGCGCTTGACGCCATTGAGACAAGTGCCGAGCGCGCGCGGGTGACCGGCTGCTTCAAGCGCCACATCGAATCGGCCCGCGTAGTCGTTGACCTGTGCGGTGTCCGAGCGAAACGTGTAATCGGCGCCTGCTTGTCTGGCTATCGTAAGAGGGCGATCCAGCACATCGCAAACCGTCACCTCGGCTGCACCCGCGAGCTTGGCCGACAGCACGCACAGACTGCCGATGGTGCCGGCCCCGGTGACCAGGACGCGCTTGCCGGAGAGGTTGCCCCCCGCGCGTTGCACCGCGTGCAACCCGACAGCAAGCGGCTCGGCAAACGCGAGTTCGCCGAGCGACACACCGGTGTCCACCGGGGTCACCTGACGCGCGCCGAGAATGAACAGGTCGGCGAACATCCCTTGCGCATGCGGAAACACGCTGGCGCTGCCGAGGAAGAACATGCGCTCGCACAGATTCTCGCGCCCGCTGCGGCAGGCCGGGCACTTGCCGCAGGGGTGCGATGGGTTGACCGCCACCTTCATGCCTGCTTGCAAACCTTTGACGTTACTGCCGATGGCTTCGAGCACGCCTGAGGCCTCATGGCCGGGTGTCATTGGTTCACGCACGACGAAACTGCCGTTCTTGCCTTCAAAGTAGTAGTGCAAGTCGGAGCCACAAATGCCGCCGGCGCCGAGGTGGATCAGGAGTTCATCCGGTTTGGGTTCCAGCGCCGGGAGAGGCGCCAGAACGATTTTTTCCTTGGCGTGAATCTGGCAATTGAACATGCGGATTCCTTTTTCCGATTGGAGTGAGACGGTGACCTAGGTCGCCGCGGTAACCGCGTCCTGAGTGCCGTTGGCGCGCTTCTGCGCTTCCGGCCAGCCGGCGTTAAAGCGTTTGTGCGACAACTGCATGTGCAAGCGCATTGCAGCCCGGGCCGCATCGGCATCGTGCGCGGCGAGTGCATCGAGCACCTTGCGGTGTTCACGAATCGCGGCGGCCCAGCTTTTCGGGTTTTCAAAGTAGTGCGCGAGCTTGACGAACAGCGGGTTGGCGCGGCCATCGAACAATTGCCCGACCACGCTGACCAGCACGCCGTTACCTGCCGCCTCGGCGATACGCACATGAAACTGGCGATCGCCGGCGGTGGGAATGCGCCCGAGCTTGGCATCGGCCTCCATCAGCGCAATCGCCTCAGCGATGCCGTCCAGTTGCGGGCGTTTGATGTTGATGGCAGCTTGCGCGGCGACTTCGGGCTCGATCAAGGCGCGCGCGCGAATCAGTTCCAGCGGACCATCCGCATGGGCCAGCGCCGACCCCATGTCGAGGGTTTCGGGTTTTTTGGCGTAAATGCCGGAGCCGATGCGGATATCGACATAGCCCTCGACCTCCAGCGCGATCAGCGCCTCGCGCACCGATGGGCGGCTCACGCCCAACTGGGCCGCGAGATCGCGCTCAGGTGGCAGGCGTGTACCGGGCGCATATTCGCCGCGCAGGATCAATCCGCGCAGTTGCTCGGCAATGCGGTGATACAGGCGCTGAGGTTCGATACTGGCAAGCGGCATTGAAGCGGGTGTGCGGCCAAAATTGGTAAATTGGTCAGACCAATTTTGCAGGATAGCAGAATCCTGCGCAAGCGCATCACCCGCCCACACCGGCACTTTGCCAGAACAGTGTAGCGAGGTTCCAGCAGCGGCGCGACCGGCCGCAATCCCACCGCCGCAGTTCGCCTCGAAGTCAGCGCTGCTCTGCCTCGCACTCACCCCCCGCACTAGCCCGGCATTCAGCCCGCCGGGGACCGCGCCAGGTTCAACCCGGTGAAATCAAACTTCTCCGGGGACGCCCGGTACGTCGGCGGCATCAACCGCCGTAAACGGCACGGCCTTCTTGTCAGCCTTGGGCGCAATCACCGGCGGCGGCAAAACCAGCTTGCCACTGCCCGCCGCGACCAGGCGGTCGCGTTCGGCCAGCACCTTGTTGGGGTAGCCAAAATCGTCGCCGGTGGCGCCGGAATAGACGCGCAGCGCCGATTCCACGCTGCCGAAACGGCGGATGTAGTCCTTGAGGATCATCGCGCCGACCTTGATGTTGGCGACTGGGTTGAGCGCAGCGTCGCTGCCGCCCAACTCCTCAAACTTGTCCATGTGGTACTTGGGGATGACCTGCATCAGACCCTTGGCGCCCATCACCGATTCGGCGAACGGGTTGAAGCGCGATTCGACCGCCATCACCGCGAGAATCAAATGCGGGTCGATCCCGATTTCTTTGCCCGTCACATAAGCTGCACCGACCAGCAACTGCGTCGCATCAGCCGACACCCGGTATTTGCGGGCAAGGAACTGCGCAATGCGCTTGTGGGTGTCGGGGTTGCCAAGCGCGGCCAGATCGACATCGGCCTCACCCGCCTGGGCGGCGGTATCGGACTTGACCTTGAGCGGCTGCACGCTAGAGAGCACCGGCGGGCCGGCATCCAGAGCAGCAGTCACCGGTTTGGCCGAAGCGACGGTTTTCATTTCCCACGCCACCAAGGCCACCAGCCCCGCAACCATCAGGCTGCCTTTGGCGAGATTCAATGCGGCTTGCACCGCGGCTTGCAACTTCTTGTTTGTGAAACGCGACATCTATGCCTCCTATCTCTGCACACTCACAGCCGCTCATCCCCGTTGCCGGGAATCAGTGGATGCTTGCCTGCTTCGCAGTCGAGGGCCTGGATTGGGGCTCACGCGTGTCCCCAAGATTCCACCAGACCGGAATTGTCCGCACGGCCTGCCCAATAAGTGTGGGCAGCCTAAGCGGCGCTTTTGACTAGCTGTACTTCTTGAATCGTTGAACTTCAGGATAAAGCTTGAACAAGTTGCGGAAGACACATCAGGATCGGAATTGACGAATTGAATTCCGCAGGCGCCTTCTGCACCGCGCCACGCAATCACTTGCGGCGCATAAAAAAAGGAAGGCACGATCCGGATCGTCCTCCCTTACTTGTTATGGGCCGAATTTTAGGGAGGCTTCCCGGTGCCGTCAACCTGTTTTTTGTTAAATTAAATCAAATACTTAGAGTATTTGTTCAGGCAACTTTCAGCCAAATCAAGGGTTTAGGCGTATACTTTCAAAATTACATTGGCTAATCGTCAAAAACCCTTGAAATATCAAGACCTTAGAGAGTTCATCTCGACCCTGGAAACGCGCGGGGAGTTGCGCCGGATTGCCGCGCCCGTATCTCCACGGCTCGAAATGACCGAAATCTGCGACCGGGTGTTGCGCACAAGTGGCCCGGCGCTGTTGTTTGAAAACGCTACCGGGTCGTCGATGCCGGTCTTGGCTAACCTGTTTGGCACGGTGCGGCGAGTCGCGGCGGCGATGGGCGAAGACTGCGCGACCGATGCCGAAGCCCTCGCGCGCTTGCGCGAAGTCGGCAAGCTGCTCGCCTATTTGAAAGGCCCAGAGCCGCCCAAGGGCCTCAAAGACGCGTGGGAAAAGTGGCCGGTGCTACGGCAGGTGCTCAATATGGCACCCAAAGAAGTGTCGAGCGCGCCTTGTCAGCGGGTTCAATGGGAAGGCAAAGAGGTTGATCTCGCCCGCCTGCCAGTCCAAACCTGCTGGCCGGGCGACGCCGGACCGCTCATCACCTGGGGTCTCACCGTCACCCGCGGGCCGCACAAGACACGGCAAAACCTGGGCATTTACCGGCAGCAGGTGATCGGCCCGAACAAGGTCATCATGCGCTGGCTGGCCCATCGTGGCGGCGCACTTGACTTTCGCGAGCATGCGCTAACTTACGCGGGAACGCCCTTCCCGCTTGCAGTGGTACTCGGTTGTGATCCGGCGACCATCCTCGGCGCGGTGACGCCGGTGCCGGATTCGTTGAGCGAGTATCAGTTTGCCGGGCTGTTGCGCGGGGCCAAGACCGAACTGGTCAAGTGCATCGGCAATGATTTGCGCGTGCCCGCTTCTGCGGAGATCGTGTTGGAGGGCGCGATTGCACCCGATCATGCTGACCCCACCGGCTACGAAACGGCGGCGGAAGGCCCTTTCGGCGACCACACCGGATACTACAACGAGACCGAGCGTTTCCCGGTGTTCACCATCGAGCGCATGACGATGCGCGAGAAGCCGATTTACCACTCGACTTACACCGGCAAACCGCCGGACGAGCCGGCCGTGCTGGGCATGGCGCTCAATGAAGTGTTCGTGCCGCTGCTGCAAAAACAGTTTCCCGAGATCACCGACTTTTACCTGCCGCCGGAAGGCTGCTCCTACCGGCTCGCAGTGGTCAGCATGAAAAAGGCCTACCCGGGCCACGCCAAGCGCGTGATGTTCGGGGTGTGGAGCTTTTTGCGCCAGTTCATGTACACCAAGTTCGTCATCGTGACCGACGACGATGTCAACATCCGCGAGTGGAAGGAAGTGATCTGGGCGCTCACCACGCGGGTTGACCCGGTACGCGACACGCTGCTGGTCGAGAACACACCGATTGACTATCTCGACTTTGCCTCGCCGGTGTCCGGGCTCGGGAGCAAGATGGGCATTGATGCCACCAACAAGCTGCCGGGGGAAACAAGTCGCGACTGGGGCCGGCCGATTGCGATGGACGCGGCGGTCAAAGCGCGCGTGGACGCGCTATGGGGCAGTCTCGGCCTATGAGCGCTGACGCGGCGGCACAAATAACTCGAGCGCACCACGGTAGAACTTCCAGCACGCCACCGCGATGCCGGTATAGCGCGCCAGGCGGCTGAGCAGCGAACCCTGCCCGCCGCCGCCCAAACGCGCCGCGACGGCGGCCGCCACCGGTACGCGCAGCAGTGACAGCCACTGCAAGCCCTTGTAGGTCAGTTCAGACGGGCGGCGCAACTGCGCCACGTGCTGCGCCAGATCCAGGCGCTCCAGTTCGGCGCGCAAGACCAGCGCTTCCTTGCGCAACTGCAGCAGTTCGAGGCGGCGGTTCATGGCAGCGGCGGCACGCCGGGCGGACGCGTGAGCGTCTCGCGCAGGGCGTCGCAATCCTTGTTCAGTTCAGCAATCGAGGCGGCGAACAGCGGCGGATGCGCCGCAAGCTGCGCCCGCAGGTGCGACCACAGCCAGGCACCAAGCGCACCGTAAAACGCCGCACAGCCGGCCAGCGCCGCCAGCCGGTTGTCCCAGAACAGCGCAACCACCAGCAGCGTGAGCATGAGCGCCGAGAAGGCGAACGCAAACACCAGCGCCATGGCGGTAACCAGCAGTGCGACGAGGCGTTCTTTCTCTTGGGCGATTTCGACGCCAAGGAGATCAAAGCGCGTTGCCGCGATGCCCAGCAGCGTCTCGGCGAGCCCGCGCAGCGACGCGAACACGCCGGTGGATTGCGGAGCAGGGGTCAACGACGGCCGATCAACAAACCGAGCAACAGGCCAACGCCGGCAGCGATGCCGACCGCCTGCCAGGGATTGTCATGCACGTAGTCGTCGGTCACGCGCACGGCCACCTTGGCCTTGTCGGCCACCACTACCTGCACGTCGGCCATCTTGTCTTTGGCGTTGCGCATGTTGACGCGCAGCTTGTCGGCTAGCTCAACGGCTTTTTCGCCGGTGGCCGAGGCCATGGCCTTGACGATCTCGTCGGCATCGGCCATCAATACTTTGACATCGGAAATCAGTTTGTCTCGGGCAACGTCGGTCATGATGGTGGGGCTTTCAGTGGACGGGGGAAGTATGAATTATAGACATGCGGGCCTCGATGCAAGGGCTTCGCAAAACATGCAATCTCGAGACCGGTGCCCTAATCATCCGTGCGCAGCCAGTCGACCAAGTTGAGCCGCTGCACACCCTGATAGTCATTGCCCCAATCGGCGTCCATCGACAGCACTAGTTTTGGATACGCATCTCGAATCGCTAACAGCGGCTTGAACTCCCGCGTCACAGTCTCGGAGCTGGCCAGCAAATAGGCCACCTGCACATAGAGTTTTTGCCCGGCGCGTTCCGCGACAAAATCGACTTCCTGAACACCCACGCGACCCACCGTCACGGCGTAGCCGCGCACCAGCAACTCCATGTAAACAATGTTCTCCAGCAATTGCCCGCGATAGTCATCACGCCAGCCGGTCAGGCGATTGCGCACACCGATGTCGGAGAAATAATATTTCTGGTTGAGATCGAGATGGCGCTTGCCGCTGGTGTCGGTCCAGTTCACCGCATGAATCAACGATGCATGCTCGTAATATTTCAAATACTCGCGCACCGTCTCAAACGCCAGCGACAAGCGCTCCTTCTTCAGATAATCGGCAATACTTTTGGTGGCGGTGGGATAGCCGATATTGACCGCAACAAATTTCAGAATGTCGGCCAGCAGCGCGCCATTGCGTATCTGGTAACGGCTGATGACATCCCGAAACAGGACGGTATGCAAGATGCCTTCCAGTGCCTGCTGCCGCGTGACTTCATCTTTAAGCAACACCACTCCCGGCAACCCGCCGGTGCGTAAATAAGCGTCAAAGGTAGCGGACGGATCAAACCGCAGGTATTCGCGAAAGCAAAGGGGGTGAATCCGAAACTCCACGTAGCGCCCCGCCAACTGCGTCGCCAGTTCGCTCGAGAGCATGTTCGAGTTGGAGCCGGTAATGAAAATCTCCATTCCCGGTTGCTTCGCGTAATGCCGCACTGCACGCTCCCACTGCGCGATTTCCTGCACCTCATCGATAAAGAGATATCTCTTCGGTTGCGCGGTGCTGCGGCGTACCTTGGTCTGCCGTGTTTTTTTGGTAGGCGCGAACCACGCATCCACGTGCGCAGCCAATTGCTGGTAGTCGCGGATTTGATCGAACGCCAGGTCTTCCTTGTCGATCCAGCAAATCTGCGCCGGTGTTGTACCTCGCTCAATCAGGTGATCGCGCACCAGCGCCAGCAGCGCGCTCTTGCCGGTGCGGCGCATGCCCGTGAGCACCTTGATCAAGGGGTTGCCCAGGTGGGGGGTGATGCGGTCGAGATAAAGGGGGCGGGAATGCATTTAGACTATAATCTAAATTATCGTTAAAATACGTATAATTTATATTATAGTCTAAATTATTATGTATCACTCTTCGGCGATTCGGGACGCCCCCCATACCCGCCCCGTCATCCCGCCGCCCTCCAGAACAGCTTTGGAGGCGTATCCATGTCAAGCATGACCATGCGCATGCCGGACGGCAAACAGGTGCTCATCAAACAGTCGGCGCACGTGTCTCCAGCAGCGAAAGCCCGCAGCACCCGCACTGCGGCAGTCCCCTCACGCCGCTCCGGCCTGCTTTGCGACCTTGATCCTGGATGTCTGGCGCAGCTTTAGCCAATCGCGCAGCGCACCGTCCACTCGTGTTTGCCACCCATCTCCGGTAGCGCGAAACGCCCCCAACACATCTGGTGAGAGGCGAATATTGATCGCCTCCTTGGCTGGACGCTTGCCGGGGCCGCGTTGTCCTGGCGCTCGCTTTGCGGCGAGCGCTGCGCGCACTGCTTCATAGCCGCCACCGCGTACCACCACGGCATCCGCAAAGTACGCCGCAACCGCCCGCGCATCGTTCGGGTCATACGGGCTGTCTGCACGGCGAGTGCGTGACGGAGCAGCCTTGATCGCCGCCTTCATTTTTTCAGGGGAGAACTTGGGAGAAGTATTCGCGCGTTTCATGTTTGGTAGCCTTTCGCAGAGAAATGACCCTAATGCCGTCACCGCGTTCGGTATAGGTCATGCGCACCACCTGACCGGCGAGCCAGCCGAGCAGGTTGATGCGCTGTTCGCCGTAATGCAGCCGGTCATCTTCCCGCGTCGCAACCGGCCCATCAAATACCTGTTCGCACCCGATGAAATCAAATCCGTGGTCACGGATGTTGGCAAGACGCTTGTGTTCATCCCACGTCACCAGCATTTTATTGTATCCACGTAAAACGAATGACGGGTGGCTTGAAAAATTCTCATACGTCGTTCACGCGTCGGCTCGCCAGCAGGTCATTTCGAATTGGCGAGTTTGAATTCGAGCAACGAACCCGGTGGCTCACCGAACGTCTCCGCCAGTTTGCAGATGTTGAGTAACGCAATATTCCGAGCGTCGCGCTCGGCACGCATAGCTCGCGATCGCGGCACTCGTGGGGCATGATGCCGAGGTGCGGTTTCGCGCGATGGCGACGATCGGTAATCCGGCGCGGGTGCTGAAAATTCTTGACCGGCTCGATGCCTAATGGAGCAAACCATTGAGCACGTGTCGCTCAGCCAACACCCCATCATGCCGAAAATTCTTCGACTGATCTGCCTGCTTTGGCTTTCGCTGTCGCTGGCGCATGGCGCATGGCCAAGAATTGAAAGCATACCAAGGCGTCATCTATGTCGAAGAGACTACCGCTGAAGATTTACTGCTTTTCAACTGTCCCAAGCACCATTTCATAAAATTTATCGAAGTCTGCGCGAGGGACTACGCGCAGAACGTCGTGCCCGGCATCCGGGAAAATTCGCAAATCGACTTTTGTGCCGCCTGCTTCCAATTGTTGCTGCCGGTTGAATATTGACCTTCGACGCCATATCCTGACTTATGCACGGATTTATCCAAGCGAAGATTGCGAGTATCAGTGCCAATTTGAGAAATCGCTGCATCGATCTGCCCCTACGCGAAATTTAGGGATACGTAGATAGTGAATCGGTAACGGTCGCGAATAATGTCGGTCGTACTCAAGAATGAATAGCCCGTTGAGTGTTGGTGGTAGCCGTTCTTGGTGATATTGGTATTGGAGAACGGCTGTGCAAGCGGGTTTCAAGACATCCGCACTTTCGTGGAACCCGTTTTTGCCGGAACAACCTGTAGCGCACGGGAAGATGTTGGTAGCACTCGGCGCTTGCCATTTTTCTGTCTGCGCGCAGCGCTGTAAATCGCCTTGCGTCAGGTATGTTCAGCGATGAAATGGTAACCCATCGTGCAATTCAATCTCGCGTGCGGCTAACCCCGCTGCACCCGCACCGGCAACGCCTTCATGCCGCGAAACACCAGCGAATTGTTCCACTCGGGTTCAGGACCAACGGTCTCTACTGTTGCAAACTGCTTGAGCAGCGCCGGAAACGCAACCTGGCCTTCGAGGCGCGCGAGCGGGAAGCCGAGGCAAATATGCAGGCCAAAGCCGAAGGTGAGATGCGGCACGCCGTCGCGCTCGAGAGCGAGCACATTGGGTTGTGCGTAAGCTTCGGGGTCGCGATTGGCGGCATTGAGCATCATGAAGACGCGCTCGCCTTCCTTGAGTTGCTTGCCGCGCAGTTCGTGGGTCTGCGCGACGATGCGCACTTGCGCGCCTGAGGGGCCGTCGTAGCGCAGCAGTTCCTCGACTGCGGCGGCGGCGAACTTGGCTTGGGCGGTGGTGGGGGTCGCAGGTTGACTCGCGGATTGATTCGCTGACCGGTTCGCGGGCGGCCTTGCAGCCTGCTTGGCGGCGTGGTTCAACCCGCCGGTGCGTTCGCGCAGCTTGTGCTGCTCGCCGGGAAAGCGCGTCAGCGACAGCATGCCGTTGGCGATGTGGTTGGTAGTCGTCTCATGCCCGGCAAACAGCAGAAGAATGCAGGTAGCGATGAGCTCGTCTTCACTCAGTGTGTCGCCGTTGTCATCGATGTGTACCAGTTCGGTCATCAGATCGTCGCGCGGATCAGTGTGGCGCAGCGTGATGTGACGGCGGAAGTATTCAGCCATCTCATGCGTCGCCGCTTCGGCGGTGTCGTATTTTTCGGCGGAGGTGCGTGACGAGCCGATGAAGAGCGCGATCTCGTCCGACATGCGCTTGACCTGTGTCAGATCTTCACGCGGCACACCGAGCATGGCCATGATGACGAGGCACGGCAGCGGCCCGGCGAATGCGCTGATGAAGTCGAACTCGGTCTTGTCACCGATGTTGCCGATCAGCCATTGTGTGATGTCTTCGACTTGCGGGCGCATCGCCTGCATCGACTTGTTGTGGAATACCTTGCCGGTGAGGCGGCGCAGGCGCGTATGCTCGG
>JANNCZ010000438.1:0-4027 GCA_031387185.1 Burkholderiales bacterium | reverse complement strand
CACAGCGCATGGTGAAGCTCGAAGCGCAACACGCCCAACGCCGCGCCGCTGCTGCGCAGGCTGCCAGTGCGCCGGGTGAGCGTGATGCGATCGCGCCAGCGTATTTGTGTGCAGCGGTGAATCGTGCGCTGCGCGCCGATGACATTGTGTTCAACGAAGCGATTCGCAATTCGCCCGCTGTGTTGTCGCAGATCATGCGCGATGTGCCGCACACGCTGCTCAGCGGCGCGGGTGGTGGTCTGGGTTACAGCGGCGGCATGGCGCTCGGCGTCAGGCTCGCGCGCCCGCAGCAGCGCGTGATCCAGTTTGTCGGTGATGGCGGCTTTCACTTCTCGACGCCAGCGTCGGTGTACGCGGTCGCGCAACAATACCGCTTGCCAATCTTCACCATCGTGCTCGACAACGGCGGCTGGCAGGCAGTGAAGGAAGCCACCTTGCGCGTGTACCCCGATGGCGTGGCGGCGCAAACGCAGAATTTTCAATCGCGTCTTGAAGGCGAGAAGCGTGATTTCGCTGCGGTCGGCGCAGCGTTCGGTGCCTATGGTGAGACCTTGTCGGATCCGGCGGAAGCGGACGCCGCGATTGCGCGATGCTTCGCGGCGGTGGATGGCGGGCGCGCGGCGGTGCTCACGGTCAAGATCCGCCAGCAGTAGTCGCCAGTAGTAGTCAATAGCAATGGAGCTCGCAATGATCCGGTCTGGCGAATTGATTCGCGCGCGGCTCACAAAAGTCTCGCTGTTGGTAGCAATGGCAGTGATGGCGTGCGCGGCCGGTCTGCCCGTTACGGCTGTCGCGCAAGCCTTCCCCGCCAAGCCGGTGCGCGTCATCGTCGGCTACGCCGCAGGCGGCGGCAACGACGTCATCATGCGCATCATTGCGCAAAAGCTCGGTGACAACCTCGGCCAGCCCATCATCATCGAAAACAAGCCGGGTGCCGCGTCCATCGTCGCAGCCGAGTACGTCGCCAAGTCGCCCACTGATGGCTACACGCTGTTGATGGGGCCGAGCGGCCCGCTGGTGTTCAACCCCGCGCTTTATCCCAAGCTCCCGTACGCGCCGCAAAGAGACTTCGCGCCCATCGGCTTGATCGGCGCCTTCCCGTTGATGCTGGTGGTCAAGGGCGACGGGCCAATCAAATCGGTAAAGGAGTTGATCGAGGCAGGCAAGGCCAATCCGGCCAAGGCCAACTATGCGTCGAGCGCCGCATCATTCACCTTCGCATCCGAATTGTTCAACTTGCGCACCGGCACCAGGTTTGAACGCATTCCCTACAAGGGCGCGAATCTCTCAACCGCTGCGGTGGTCGCGGGCGATGTGATGATGACGATTGCTGACCCGAGTTCGTCAGAAGCCCTCATCAAGGCCGGCCGTGTTCGTTTGATCGCGACCACCGGGCCGCAGCGTGCGCCGGCCTTTCCCGAAGTGCCGACCATGGCGGAGGCGGGCGTCGCCGATTTTTCGATCACGCTGTGGACCGGACTGCTGGCACCGGCGGGTACCCCTGCTGTGATTGTCAAGCGCTTGCAGGATGAACTCGCCAAGACCTTGCGTGACGCGGCGGTGCGCGACCGGCTGTTGGCGATGGCGGTGACGCCGGACACCGGCAATGCCGAGACTTTCGCCAAGACCATCGCCAGCGAAACCGAGCTTTGGGCCGGTGTGGCAAAGGCTGCGAATATCAAAGCGGAGTAGTGGCGGCTGCGCCCCAGGCGTCAGTCCTCCGGCTGGTGCTACCGCAGCGTTTTCATACTCTGTGTGAGATCCAGATCAACCGAGCTCTCATCCAGCGCGGCTTCACGGAACAGCACCACCAGCAGCACGAGCAGGACGGGGCCAATGATGAGGCCCACGATGCCCATCGTGCCGACGCCGCCGAAGATGCCGAACAAGATGGCAAGGAAGGGTAGTTGCGTTCCACCTTGGATCAACACAGGTCGCACCAGATAGTCGGCCAGCATCACGATCACCGTGCCGATGATGAATACGGCAAATGCCGCGATGGTGTGATCCCCGGCAAAGAGCACAAAGCCAATCAGCGCAAACATCAGCGGCGCCGCCATCGGAATGAACGCGATCACCGCCGCTATCACTCCCAGCGTTACGGCGGAAGGTACACCACACAGCCAGAGTAATGCGGATAGCAGGATGGCTTCGGCAAATCCGACAATCACGATCCCATTCACTGCCGCGCGCATGGCGCCGGGTAGCTGGAACACATACGAAGGCCAGCGCTTTTCCAGCCACTTGTAGCCCATCTGGTTGATCCACGCGCTGATCGAGCGGCCATCCTGATAAAAGAAATACAGGATCCACAGCGCGAACATCAAGGTCGCCAGGCGCGAAGTGAGATCGAGAAACACGGTCTGCGCCATGTTGCGGATCAAATCGAGTTGCGCCTCCAGGATGCTCGACAGTTGCTTCGGGCTAGCGAGGTACTTGTTCCAATACTGCACCAGCAAGTCACTGACAAACGGCATTTTGGTCAGCACATTGGGCGCAGGCCGGCCATAGGTGTCAGCGTCGATCAAAAAGCTGGTGATGCTGTAAATGTCCTGCGACAAAAACACTACCAACAGCGCCATTGGGCCGACCAGAAACAAGAGCACCAGCGTGGTGGAGCAGGCCGCAGCGAGTCCATGCCGGTGCTGCAGGCGGATCAGGATTTTTTCATGCAGTGGCCAGGTCGCCACCGCCAGAATTGCCGCCCAGATGATCGCCAGCACAAACGGCGAGAGCACGACATAGGCGCCCAGCAAAATGCTCGCGGTAAACAGGATGCTCACGAGCAGCTTGGCGTTTTGGGGGCCTCCCTGGTAGGACATGATCAACTTTCTGGTGTTGCGCGCGGATCGCGCCGTGGAAATTGCCGAAAGGGATTCCCGTGTTTACGCGGGTTCGGGCGGCGACGAGGCAACAGACCGATTCGGCATTGTAGCGATGCGGTGCGGATTGGTGAATTGCCCGCTTCGGTCCGCGTACCGATGCCGGGTAGCGGCGCTTGGCCGCCCTGTACAATTTAGCAATGGATAAATTGAACGTTGCCCCCTTCGTGTTCAGCGCCTACGCGGCGCGCGTGGTGTTTGGCGCTGGCAGTCTCGCGCATCTTGACCGCGAGATCGGCCTGCTCGGTGCAAAACGCGCGTTGGTGCTGTCCACGCCAGAGCAAGCCGCGCAGGCGGAAGACCTGGCCAAACGGCTCGGCAGCCGTTGCGCCGGCGTGTTCGCCAAAGCCGTGATGCATGTGCCGGTCGAAACCGCGCGGCAGGCGCGTGACCAAGCGGCGCGTATCGGTGCCGACTGTGCTGTCGCCATTGGCGGCGGCTCGACCACGGGTCTGGGTAAGGCGATTGCGCTCGAATCATCGCTGCCGATTCTTGCCATTCCAACCACCTACGCCGGCTCGGAGATGACCACGATCTACGGCATCACCGAGGGAGGACAGAAGAAGACCGGGCGCGATGCGCGTGTGTTGCCCAAGACCGTGATCTATGACCCGGAACTTACGCTAAGCTTGCCGCCCGCTCTGTCGGCCACCAGTGGCATGAATGCGATTGCGCATGCGGTCGAGGCGCTCTATGCAGTCGACGCCAATCCGATTATTTCGATGATGTCGGAAGAGGGTATCCGCGCGCTGGCACAGGGCCTGCCGGGGGTGATGGCTAATCCGCAAGACATGGCGGCACGCAACCTGTGTCTGTACGGTGCATGGCTGTGTGGCATGGCGCTCAACGGCACCTCGATGGCGCTGCACCACAAGCTCTGTCACACGCTGGGCGGTTCGTTCAATTTGCCGCATGCCGAGACCCACACCGTCGTGCTGCCGCATGCCACGGCCTACAACGCCAAGGCCGCGCCGGAGGCGATGGCGCGGGTGGCACGGGCGCTTGGTGCAACAGAAGCCGCGCGCGGCCTTTACGATCTCGAAGTAAAACTCGGTACCCCGCGCGCCCTCAAAGACCTCGGCATGCCCGAGTCTGGTCTTGACAAAGCCGCAGATATTGCAGCGGCGAATCCTTATGCCAATCCG
>JANNCZ010000429.1:0-7898 GCA_031387185.1 Burkholderiales bacterium | reverse complement strand
CAGCGCGGGTGGCGCGCTCAACACGCCGAGTGGCATCACGCCGCTCACCAGATCAGGGATGAACTGCGTCGCACCCTTGTAAGGCACATGCACGATGTCAAACCCGGCCTGCTTGCGAAACAATTCCATCGCCAGGTGATGCACGGTGCCGATGCCGGGTGACGCGTAACTGTATTTGCCGGGATTGGCTTTCAACAACGCGATCAACTCCGCAGGATTGTTGGCCGGCACAGCGGGATTGGCGACGATGACCAGTGGCAACACACCCACCATGCCCACCGGCGCAAAACTTTTCACCGGGTCATACGGCACAGACGCGTAGATGGCCGGCGCGATCAGCACCGAGGTGTCGGCGAAGTACAGCGTGTAGCCATCAGCCGGTGCTTTGGCGAGCGCATCGGCGGCGAGCGTGCCGCCGGCGCCGGGGCGGTTCTCCACCACGATCTGCCCATTGAGTGCTTCGGCAAGATGCGTTGCCGTCAGGCGCGCCATGCCGTCTGCACCGCCACCAGCGGGGAAACCGACCAGCATGCGGATCGGTTTGGCGGGATAGGGTTGGGCGTATGTCTGACTGGCAATCGGTAGAAGGCCAAGCGACAAGGCAGCAACGGTTTGGATCCAAGGATTCATGCGAACTCCCAATAGGACGAACAGTGCGAACGATCACTTTGATTGTCGCCAAATGGTACAACGGCCAGATCAGGCGGCAGGACAACTGTGGTGGATATAATGCAATGTATTACATTGTAGGAGGCAGTTCCATGGGTACCACCAGCGTGCGGTTCACCGAGGAAATCGACTCAGACTTGGAGCGCGCAGCTGCTACAGCGCGACGTACCAAATCATGGCTGATCAACGAGGCCGTGCGTGATTATTTGCAACGCCGGGACGAAGAGGGCGCGCGCTGGCGTGACACTCTGGCCGCGCTGGATGAAGTCAAGCATGGGGAACTCGTTGATGGTACTGACGTGCTGGAGTGGCTGGCCACTTGTGGCAAAGAGTCTCTGCCTAAAAGTTCTTCCCGCACCCTCAAAGCGCAAACCGGCACACGAGCCAAGCGTTCTGTAGCGAGCCGTTGACCCGAGCGATGATTCTCAGCTTCACGCGGCTGGCGCAGGCTGATTTGGTGCGCCTGCGGGAGTTCATCGCCAGACATAGCGAACTGTCCGCGGAGCGCGTGTCGAAGCAATTACTCAAGGGGATCATGCTGCTGTCCAAGCATCCTCGCCTCGGCAGAAGGGTAGTCAAGGGACATGGCGATGCCGCTCCGGAAGAGATTCGCGATTGGATGGCCGGCGACTATGTGGTGCGCTACCTGATTGCGGAACAGCGGCTCATCGTTTTGCGGGTATGGCATCAGCGGGAGAATTGGCCCAACTGAACAGAATTTGACTCGATCAGAGAGGCACTTCGTCAGCAAACGCCCGGTATCGAGAATGCGTTTTTCGCGGGGTGTTGCTGACCTTGAGCAGAAAATAACCGCACAAAAAGCAGCCACCCCGAGCCACCCTGAAGGATGGCTTTTTGTACCGGGATTAAGCCGTTAGCGGTTGGCGCAATGGCGCAACCGGCTGATGCACCGTGCGCGTCAGGAAGGCTGATTCGGGCTCACCGGCGCGAATGCGCGCGAGAAATTCGTCCGGGTCAAACTCCACGCCGATCGGGTTTTGCGCAAAGCCCGGACCTTCCATGAAGGCATTGGCTTCCGCGTTGGTCTTGCAGGCGTCGACCTGGAACTCCATGCGGTTGCCGTCGGGATCACCGTAGTACATCGAAATGGTGATGCCATGGTGCAGGCACCAGTAGGGCATGATCCCCATTTCCTTGAGTTGCGCGTAGTTCTCGGCCAGGTCGTGCAGCGAGTCGTAGGTGTAGGCCACGTGGTCCACCCCGACCAGGTCGCTGCGTGTCTTCGGGCCGTCGGGTGCAAACATCGACAGATTCAGAAATGCGACCCGGTGATGCTCGTCGTCATAGGTCACAAACGCAATGCCCGGGTTGTGATGCTGAATCTCCGCGCCCAGTACCTTTTGGTACCAGGTGATCATTTCTTCGAAGCGAAAGGTGCGATAGACAACGTGTACAAATTTGCGGGGGCGGATGCGTTGCATGCAGGTCTCCTTGTGGGTGGTGGGCAGAATTCAGTGGGCCAGCGCCGGCACGCCGGTACTCGACGGCAACGTTGTATGCACTGCGGGGCTGCCGGCCGGGCAGCCCGCAGGTTGGATAGCGGCGTGGCCGGCAATACGCGCGAACAGCGCAGCGGCATCACGCGGCATCGCCGTGCCGCGCCACGCGACATGCTGGTCGGGGCGAATCAATGTGTAGGGTGCCTGATACAGGTCGGCAAGCACCGCTTCAGATGGTGCGATCACGGTCAGCGGGACGCCGGCGGCTTGTGCCGCGGCGCGCGCCGCATCAAGCTCCCCGCCGTCGGCGCCAGCAGTCGCCAGCAATGTGAAACCCTTGCCGAAGTGGTCGTACAGCGAGCTGCCGTCGTGCAGCCAGGCGTGGGGCGCCAGGCAGCCGGGATGGGCCGAGGGCCGGTAGTTGACGAAGTCGCGCTCCGGCGGGCGGCTGCCGTCATCGACGATGACTGACGAGCCCTCATAGCGATAGCCCAGCACCACGCCCAGCGTGTAGAACTCGCGCATCTTTGCCGTCTGCACCCGCGCGCCGGTCTCGCGCCGCAGGCGGTCACCGGCGGAACCTTCGTCTTCAAGTCCCGGACACCACAGGCCATTGCCCAGAACTGCGTGGTTGGCCACGGCTTCGTCCATCACGAAATTGTGTACCGGCTTGCGTTCCTGCTCGTAGCTGTCGAGCAGGGGCGTGCCGCCCCAGCCCTGCAGAACGGCGGCGAGCTTCCAGCCGAGGTCAACACCGTCGGCCACGCCCATGTTCATGCCGTAGCCGCCGAAGGGCGGGTGCAGATGGCAGGCATCGCCGATCAGGAACGCGCGCCGGTCGCGGTAACGGTTGGCGATCAGGCGGCTCGCAGTCCATTCATCCGAACTGAGCACCTCGTAGTTGAGCGCGATGCCGGTGGCGCGGGCGATCAGCGCGGGCGCGTCATCGACGCTGAACTTCACGCCCGGCGGCAACCCGGTCGGCATGAAGGCCCAGATGTCGTCGCTGTCCATCGGGCTGATGACGCTCGGCACGTCGGCGTTGACCTGCCAATACATGATGGCCGGGCCGTGTTTGTGCGCCTGTGCCAGGCCCGGTGCGCGAAACACGATGTTGTAGTTGCGTGATAGCCCGCGCGTTCCCAGCATTTCGGCACCGATCAGATCACGCACCGTGCTGCGCGCGCCGTCGGCACCTACCAGATAGTCGCTGCGCACTTCGAATGTGGTGCCGCGCTCGAGGTCGCGCACCGTTGCACGCACCGGCGCACCCACCTCGGCACGCACCGGCGCACCCACCTCATCCGTCGATTGCTCGAACGACGCCAGCTCGCACCTGAACCTGATCTCCACCCCAGGCAGGCTTTGGGCATGCGCGCGCAGCACCTCTTCGAGTGTGTACTGGGGAATCCACTGGGCGTGCTCGGAGTACAGCGGGTTGCGGCCGGGCGCGCAATAGAGCGCGTTGTCGAAGCGTGTGATACCCGGCCCGCCGAGGCGGGTGACGAAGCACACGTTCGAGGGATAGTCGATGCCCAGCGGCGACGCCGCGCGCAGGCGGTCAGCAATGCCCCAGCGGCGCAGATGCTCGCGCGTGCGCACGTTGGTGGTTTTGGCGCGCGGCGCGTAGCCGACACGGTCGTTGCGCTCGATCACCAAGCACGGCACGCCACGGTGCCCGAGTTCAATCGCCAGCCCGAGGCCGGCCGGGCCAGCCCCGACGATCAGCACGCGGGTAGCAAGCGGAGCAAGCTGGTCGGCGCTCGCCATGCTCACCATTACGCTGACTCTGCTTCGACGATCACGCCTGCATCGTGCGCGGCGGGCGCGGTATGTGAGGCCTGGGCGGCGTGCGCGACACCCGCCTCGGCAGCCAGGCGCTCGGCAATGATGCGGCGCGCCTGCACGCCACCGGCGTCGCTCTGTATGCCGAGTTGGCGGCGGCCCGGCACGGCGCGTGACTGCTGCGCCTCGATGATGATCTTGTCTTCCTCGAAGGTGGTGAGAATCTCGTTGAAAAATGCAGTGGTGACCGGTGGCTTGTCGACGTGGAAGTTGTGTGCCGCGCTGAAAAAATAATGCGTCGTTGTCGCGGTTTCGGGTGTGATGCCGTCAAAGATGCGGCCGCCCAGCGTATTGCGATAGGTGGACTCGTCGATCCCCTTGCCGGCGTCGTTGGCACCGACATAAATCCAGATCACACCGGGCTTGAAGTTAATTTCCATCCAGCGGTCGATATTGCCGGTGAAGCCGACCGCGCGCACGTAAGTGGGGGGCGGCACGGTGTCGAGCATCCAGCGCCGCACTGTCACGCGCTCGCCTACGCGCCCGGTCTTCATGGTGGCCTTCGAGTGCGCTTCGGGCGTGCCGCCAATCGTTTGCCGGTGCACCCAGCCCACGTGCGAGAGGTCCATCAGGTTGTCGTTGATGAGTTCGTGATGGCCGGCCAGATGGAAGTAGCCGGTGCGGTGCGCCCACTGTGGATCGTTGTGCCAGGGATAGGGGAGGATGCCGGCCGGGTCGGCCAGTGCGGCTTTCCCCATCCAGATCCACACGATGCCGTCCTGCTCGACGAGCGGATAGCCGCGCACCCGTGCGCTCTCGGGAATGTGCTCTTGCACCGGAATGTGGACGCATTTGCCGGTCTTGTCGAAGGCCAGGCCGTGGTATTTGCAGACGAGACGGTCACCACACACCTCGCCCATCGACAGCGGCAGGTCGCGATGACAGCAGCGGTCTTCCAGTGCGACGGCGACGCCATCGGCCTGGCGATACAGCACCACCGGGTCGCCCAGCAGGGTGCGCGCGAGCGGCTTGTCCGTCACTTCATGCGGCCACGCTGCGACATACCAGCAGTTGCGGATGAACATGGTCATTGCGCCGGAATGTTGAAGTCCTTGATGACCTTCTGCCATAGCGCACGCTCGCTCTGTAAAAACGCGGCCGCCGCCGGCACCGCGCCAGGCCGTGGATACATGCCCAGGTCAGACAGGCGCGAAGCGATGTCGGGCATCTGCGCCACCTTGTTGACATCGGCATTGACCTTCTCAATGACGGCGGCGGGCGTGCCGGCCGGCGCGAAAACGGCGAACCAGCCGAGCGGCTCGAAACCGGGCAGGGTTTCTGCGGCAGTGGGTATCGATTCGAATCCCGGCAGACGCCGGTCAGCGGTCACGGCAATTGCACGCAATTTGCCCGCCTTCACATGCTGCACCAGGGTCGGCAGGCCATCGATCACCACCTGGGCCTCGCCCGCCACCGTCGCGGTAATCGCCGGCACCGAGCCGTTGTAAGGCACCACAAACATCTCCATGCCGGCCGCGCGGTTGAGCATCATGCCGGTGAGGTGGGGCACCGCATTGAGCAGGGTAGACGCGAAATTGATCTTGCCCGGCTGTGCCTTCACGTAGGTGATGAGTTCCGGCAGCGTCTGCGCCGGCACCGAAGGGTTGACCGCGATCATCATCGGCCCGGTGGCCGCGATGGCGGCAATCGCGAGATCGCGATCCACATTGAACTGCGGCTCCTTGAACAAGTGCGGTGTGAGGGTCACGGTTGATGCGGCCACGAAAGCGAGGGTGTAGCCATCGGCGGGGGTGCGCACAAAGCCCGACATGGCGGCAATGCCACCGGCGCCGCCACGATTGTCCACCACCACGCCTTGCCCCCACAGGGCGGTCAGCTTGTCGGCCATCAGGCGCGCGACGATGTCCGGCGGCACGCCCGCCGGGAACGGCAGCACCAGCCGTACCGGTTTGTTGGGCCAGGCTTGTGCGGATGCCGCTTGTGCATATGCGCTTTGGATGCCACCCAGCCCGGTGCCCGCCAGCACCAGCAGCGCCGCCAGCAGTTGCAACACTATCGGTCGTCTCGCATCGCGCGGCCAAATGGTCATGGTCTTCTCCGTTGGTTGCCGGTGGGGCGGCGTAGGGTCCGGCATAGGGTGGTTGCCGATGCCGGCAGTTTGAAACACGCATGCTACGCAGCCCCACGGCCTGCGCATAAGATGGCAATATCGTCTTTGTGATAACAAACAGGCATCAGCATGAAGATACACCACCTGCGCGACGTGCTGGCCGTGGCCGAGCACGGCAGCCTGCGCGCCGCTGCGCGCCACCTTGGCGTGGCACAACCGTCACTCACACGCAGCATTCGTGAACTCGAGCGCGAGCTCGGCGCGGTGTTGTTCGACCGCAGCGCCACGGGAGTGGTCATTACCGCCGTGGGCGAGCGCTTCATCCGCCGCGCCAACGCAGCACACAGCGAACTGCTGCGCGCGCGCGATGAAGTGGCGCAGTTGCAGGGCCAAGCCCACGGCAGTCTCAGCGTCTGCCTGTCAACCGTGGCGCATATCGCCCTGCTGCCGGAGGCGCTTGGTGCATTCCGCAAGCGCTACCCCGGTATTCATCTCGATCTGTTCGAGGGCGTGTTCCCGACTTACGAGCGCGCCTTGCGCGACGGCACGCTCGACTGTTACATCGGACCGCCGCCGGGCGCGCCGGCCGTAGCCGGTCTGGTGGTCGAGAAGCTGTTCGACAATACACGCGTCATCATTGGACGCAAAGGCCATCCGCTGGCGCGCGCGCGATCCCTGCGTGAACTGGTGGACGCCGAATGGATTACCACCTCGATCACCCGCAAGGCCGAGGAGGAGCTCGGTCCGCTGTTCGCGCAGTACGGCCTGCCGGCGCCCAGACTGGTGATGCAGTCACATACCGCCCTCACATTCATCATCGCAATCACCAGTTCGGACTTGCTGATGATGCTGCCGGTGCAATGGCTCACCTCGCCGCTGACGCGCGACGTGTTGCGCACCATCCCTGTCGTCGAATCCCTGCCATCGCCGCCGATGTGCGTGGTGCGCCGCGCGGGCTTGCCGTTGACGCCGGCGGCTGAGTATTTCTGCGACATGATCCGGCGCACGGCGGAGCGCGCAGCAGCAGGCAGGAAGTCAGGCAAGAAGTGACGGTCTGAAACCGTTGGTGGAAGCCGCTCACAGACAACAAGCTCTGTAGAGCCGCATGGAATGGCCTTCTGCGCGGTACGGCGAGTTAAATTTGTTCCTGCGTACAGCGGCGATGCTGCCGGCCATCTGAAAGTTACGCCTTACCCTTCCCATGCGAAGTCGGCAACTTGGCAAGCTCCCTCACCCGTTGCGCATTCGGCGCAAACCCCAACCCCGGCGTTTCCGGCAGCGTGAGCCAGCCGTCCTGCGGCACCGGCAGGTCATCGAAAATTTGTTCCAGCAGCTTGACCGCCACGTAGTGATACTCAACCAGACCGCCGTTGCTGACACCAGCATGCAGATGCATGTTGTGAAACGGCCAGGCGCCGCCGTTGTCGATCGGCACATTGAAGGCTTGCGCCATGCCGGCGATTTTCAGCACTTGCGAGTAGCCACCGGAGATGGCGACATTCGGTTGCAGCACGTCGGCGGCCTGATGAATCAGCAGGTCGCGAAAGCGGAACGCGAGGCCTTCGTTTTGCCCCGCAGCGAGGGGAATCGAGGTGCGGCGGCGCAACTCGGCCATGCTGCGTACATCGTTTTGCGTGATCGGTTCTTCAAAGAAGGTGATGTCGTATTGCTCGATCGCCTTGGCCAGTTTGGCAGCGTGAAACAAATCGAGGCCGCAATTGGCGTCGATATACAACTGCACGTCCGGCCCCACTGCCTCACGCACAGCGGCGACGCGGCGCATGTCTTCGGCGATCACGTCATCGAGCGGACGCGGCTCATCACGCCGCGCCAGCGCATGATTGCCGACCGTC
>JANNCZ010000419.1:0-11738 GCA_031387185.1 Burkholderiales bacterium | reverse complement strand
TTCAGTGCGCCCCGGCTGCTGACCCAGGCGTTGACCCATCGCAGCCACAGCGTCGTACACAACGAGCGGCTGGAGTTTCTCGGCGACAGTGTGCTCAACTGCGCGGTCGCGCATCTGCTGCACGAGCGTTACACCAAACTCGACGAAGGCGACCTGTCGCGTCTACGCTCCAATTTGGTCAAGCAGCAAACCCTTTACGAAGTGGCGCAGCGGGTTGAGTTGGCGCGCCATCTGCGCCTTGGCGAGGGTGAACTCAAAAGCGGCGGCTTTCGCCGCCCATCCATTCTGGCGGACACGCTCGAAGCCTTGTTTGGCGCGGTGTTTCTCGATGGTGGCTTTCAGGCCGCGCGCGCGGTGATTGCCAAGCTCTACCATCCGATTCTTGAAACGGTTGATCCGCAAACGCTCGGCAAGGATGCCAAGACCTTGTTGCAGGAGTACCTGCAGGGCCGCAAGATTGCGCTGCCCACCTATAACGTGGTGGCCACGCATGGCGCTGCACACAATCAGGAATTTGAAGTTGAGTGTGTGATTCCAAAACTTGACATCCGTGTGACTGGTGCCGGTGCCAGCCGCCGCTCTGCCGAGCAACAGGCGGCCAAGAAAGCCCTTGAGCTCGCGCCCAAGGAAACGCCGCGCAAGACACGGCGCACGCGCAAGGAAGGCACTCCTGACAAACTGTCTGTATCCGTGACAGCCGTCAAAGAGGAGGGGGTCATCAAAGAGGTGAGAGACACGAAAGACCTCAAAGACGCCAAACCCGCCGTGAAAGAAATCAAGGACACCACCAAGGACGTCAAAGATCGTGAGCCCGTCAAGCGCATGAAGACCGAGACTCGCGAGGCAGACGCCATCGCGCCGCTGGCGGTCGAGGTAAAAGCGGCACCGGCGGCTGAATCGATCGCGGCAGTGCCGGCACTGCCGGTCAAGGCAGCCTGACGTGCGCGCTGGTCACGTCGCCATCGCAGGCCGCCCCAACACTGGTAAATCGACGCTGCTCAACAAGCTGATCGGTGCCAAGCTGTCGATCACCTCGCGCAAGGCGCAGACCACGCGCCACCGCATTCTCGGTGTGCTCACGCGCGACGATGCGCAGTATGTGTTCCTCGATACGCCCGGCTTCCAGACCCGCTACCGCAATCATCTCAATCAGGCGATGAACCGCTCGGTGGACGATGCGCTCTCCGCCGCCGACGTGATCGTGCACGTGATCGAGGCCTCGGGCTACAAGCCGGAAGATGAAGCGGTAGCCGCGCGTTTGTGGCATCACGGCCAGACACCGCCGCCGGTGATCCTCGTCATCAACATGATCGACCGCGTCAAGGAGCCGGCCAAGTTGCTCGCCTTGATGCAGGACGCGAACGCGCGCCATCCCTACGCGGCCATCGTGCCGCTGTCCGCCAAAACCGGCAAGAGCACCGACTTGCTGCTTGATGAAATCGCCCGACATCTGCCCGAGGGCGAAGCCCTCTACGGCACCGACATGCTCACCGACCGCTCCGAGCGCTTTCTGGCAACCGAAATCATTCGCGAAAAAGTGTTCCGGCTCTCCGGTGAAGAGGTGCCTTACGGCTGTGCGGTGACGATTGAAAAGTTTGAAGAAGAAGGGCGCTTGCGCCGGATTTATGCCACCGTTCTGGTGGATCGTCCCGGGCACAAGTCGATCCTGGTCGGCGCCAAAGGCGAGCGCATGAAGCGCATTGCCACCGAAGCGCGCCTTGACATGGAGCGCTTGTTCGACGCAAAAATTTTTCTCGAAGTGTTCGTCAAGGTCAAGGGCGGCTGGGCCGACAGCAAGACCATGCTGCATTCGCTAGGGTATGACTGACGATGGCTGCGCATGCCGAAACATCCTCGGCGCTCGCTGAGTCCGCACCGCAGCTTTCCCCGCTTCGCCCCGGCGCACGCGCTGCCGCACGTGCCGCAGCCAGACTGCATGACGAAGAGCGCGCTTATGTCTTGCACACCTATCCTTACAGTGAATCGAGCCTGATCGTCGAAATGTTCACGCGCGCCAGCGGCCGCGTGCCGCTGGTCGCCAAGGGCATCAAGCGTCCACGCAGTCAGGGTGCGGCGCTGATGCAGTTTCAGCCCTTCAACATATCGTGGTCGGGCAAGGGTGATTTGCGCACGCTCAAAAAAGCCGAATGGCAGGGTGGGGTGCCGGCACTGCCGCCGGCGCGCTTGTTCTGCGGCTTCTATCTCAATGAACTGATGCTCAAACTGTTGGCGCGAGATGACGCACACGAGCACCTGTTCGACTGCTATGAGCAAGCGCTCGTCAGACTCGCGGCGCTCGAAGACGAAGGCGGCGTGCTGCGCGGCTTCGAGAAAGCCATGTTGCGTGAAACCGGTTACGCCCTCGCCCTCACGCACGATCCTTTCGCCGGCGAAGCAGTACGCGCCGACGCGCGTTACGCCTACGTGCCTGGGCGCGGCCCGCGCCGCCTCGCCGATGGCGACACAATCGATGTCGAGATCTGTGGCCAAACCCTGCTCGATATTGACGGTGATGACTACGCCCGTCCGCGCACGGCCGCCGAGTCCAAACTGCTGATGCGCATGCTGGTGCAGCACCAGATGAATGGCCGTCCGCTCGCCACACGCCAGGTTTTCTCACAATTGCTGGAGTTGTGATTCGTCGAGACCGTATGACTCGTTCTGCTCGTGAGCGGGGTCGCGCTACACGCGTCATCCGCGCGCGTGCCAGTATCTACACTCTCCATACTCTCTTGCATCTACTGCCGACCCTATCATGACATCGTCCTCCGCACCCGCCGGTACCGCATCCCTCGGTACCACACCTCTCAGTACCGTATTTGCCGGTACCGCCCCTGCCACTCCGCTCAAACTGGGCGTCAACATCGACCACGTGGCCACTCTGCGGCAGGTGCGCGGCACGCCCTACCCTGATCCGGTCAAGGCCGCGCTCGAAGCAGAGACCGCTGGTGCCGACCTCATCACCCTGCATCTGCGCGAAGACCGCCGCCACATTCAGGACAAGGACGTGTTCGATCTGCGCGGGCAACTCAGGACGCGGATGAATCTGGAAACCGCCGTCACGCGCGAGATGCTGCAAATCGCGGTCAAGGTGCGCCCGCACGATGTCTGCCTCGTACCCGAGCGGCGGCTTGAACTGACCACTGAAGGTGGCCTCGATGTGGTGGGCCAGTTCGACCGCGTCAACGATGCCGTGCGTCTGCTCACCGAGGCTGGAATTCGCGTCTCTCTCTTCATCAGCCATGACGCCAAACAGATCGAAGCAGCGAAAGCCGCCGGTGCACCCGCCATCGAAATTCACACCGGCCACTACGCCGATGCGGCCAGCGCCGCCGAAGCCGATGCCGAATTCGCGCGCATCGAAGCAGGCGTCGCGCTTGGCAATCGACTCGGCCTCATCGTCAACGCCGGCCACGGCCTGCACTTTGGCAACACCGCGCGCATCGCTGCGCTCGCCGGCATCAGCGAACTCAACATCGGCCACGCCATCGTCGCCCAAGCCGTGTTCGGCGGCTGGCAGCAAACCGTGCGCGACATGAAGGCGCTGATGCTGGCGGCGCGCAAGTTAGTGACTGCGGGTTGAGTTAGAACCGGGAGTGGCCAGGTGAGCCGCTCCCACCATGGGTTTTGGATGTGTGATGTCTGAAACGCGCTGCCAGAGCCATTTTCAGGGCAGAGTGGGGGTGCATGATTGCGCAATGGCGTTGATGCTGCCGCCGATTCCGCTACACTAGCCGGATGATCCTGAGAACGTTCCAGACACTCACAGCGCTCCTCACGGCACTGGTGCTTGCCTCGTGCAGCGACGCCTGGAACAACCCGTACTCGGCGCTAGAGACCGCGACCGCCAACACGCTTTACACCTCGTTTGCGGAGCGGCCGAAGCGCCTCGACCCGGCGCAGTCGTATACGTCCGATGAAGCCGAGTTCACGGCGCAAATTTACCAGCCGCCGTTTCAGTACCACTATCTGAAGCGGCCGTATGAGCTGATTCCCGATGCGGCGGTGGCATTGCCGAAGCCGCGTTATTTCGACAAAGCCGGGCGCGAGTTGACGGTCGATTCTGCCATAGCCGATATCGCTACCAGCGTTTATGAAATCCGCATCAAGCCGGGCATCAAGTTTCAGCCACATCCGGCGTTTGTTGCAGCCAACCGTACACTCTCGCGCGATGCGATTGACGGAAAATACAAGCTCGCGGATTTTGCTGGCGTAGAGACGCGTGAATTGACTGCTGCCGACTACGTCTACGAAATCAAACGCCTCGCGCATCCGCGTGTCAATTCGCCGATCTTCGGCCACATGACCGATTACATCGCCGGCCTCAAGGAATACGGCGAAGCGCTCAAGGCTGAAGTAAAGAAGCTTGGTACCGGCAAGACCGACAGTACCGGCAAAAGCAGCAAAGCCGCGTGGCTCGATCTGCGCAAGTTCGACATCAGCGGCGTCAAGGTGATCGACAACACCACCTACAGCGTCACGGTGATTGGCAAGTACCCGCAGTTTCTTTACTGGATGGCGATGCCGTTTTTTGCACCCATCCCGTGGGAGGCCGACCAGTTCTACTCGCAAGCCGGCATGGCCGAGAAAAACTTCTCGCTCGATTGGTACCCGGTCGGCACCGGTGCCTACATGCTGACCGAGAACAATCCCAACGCACGCATGGTGCTCACGCGGAACCCCAATTTTCGTGGCGAAGCGTACCCCTCTGAAGGTGAAGCGGGTGACAAGGCCGATGGCATGCTCGCCGATGCCGGCAAGACCATGCCCTTCATCGACCGCATCGTATTCGTGCGCGAGAAAGAGCAAATTCCATACTGGAACAAATTTTTGCAGGGCTACTACGACAAGTCCGGCATTTCGTCCGACAACTTCGATCAGGCCATCAAGTCTGGCTCCGATGGCGAGTCTGGCCTCACACCTGAAATGGAGGAGCGCGGCATCAAACTGCGCACCTCGCTTGCCACCACGTCGTACTACCTGTCGTTCAACTGGCTCGACGCTGTCGTTGGCGGCAACGATCCGAAAACCGCCGAGCGCACGCGCAAGCTGCGGCAGGCGCTGTCGATCGCGCTGGATTTCGAGGAGTTCATCTCGATCTTTTTGAATGGCCGTGCGATTGCCGCGCAAGGCCCGATCCCGCCCGGCATTTTCGGATTCAAGGAGGGCCAGGCTTCGATGAATCCGGTCGTATATGACTGGAAAGACAACGGCCCAAAGCGCAAGTCGATTGACACGGCGAAGAAGTTGCTGGCTGAAGCTGGCTACCCCGGCGGGCGCGACGCCAAGACCGGCGAGCCGCTGGTGCTCTACCTCGACACGACGGACCGCGGCCCCGGTGACAAGGCGCGCCTTGATTGGTACCGCAAGCAATTCGCCAGCATCAACGTACAACTCGAAATCCGCACCACGGACTGGAACCGCTTTCAGGAAAAAATCCGCAAGGGCAACACGCAGATGTTTTTCCTTGGCTGGAACGCCGACTATCCCGATCCGGAAAACTTTCTGTTCCTGCTCTACGGCCCGAACAGCGCTGCGAAATCGGACGGCGAGAACAAGGCCAACTACGCGAACCCGGAATTTGACCGCCTGTTCGAGCAAATGAAAAACATGGACAACGGCCCGGCGCGGCAGGCGGTGATGGACAGGATCACCACGCTGCTGCATCAGGACGCACCGTGGATGTGGGGCTTTCACCCAAAGAGCTTCGGCCTCTCGCACGCGTGGATGAAAAATGGCAAGCCGAACCAGATGGCCAACAATGGCCTCAAGTATCAGCGCCTCGATACCGCCCTGCGCGCACAAAAGCGCACTGAGTGGAACGGCGCGGTGGTGTGGCCGTTTGTGTTGCTGGTGATCGTGCTTGCGCTGCTGGCGTGGCTTGGTATGCGCGCATGGACGCGGTCCGAGGCGGCGGTGGCCGTAGCGGCACCAGCAATCCAGGGCGGAACATGAGCGCCTACATCATTCGCCGTCTGCTTTACGCGATCCTGATTTTGATCGGCGTGAACGTTATTACCTTCTGGCTGTTCTTCAAGGTCAATACGCCTGACGACATTGCGCGCCTGCAACTCGGCGCCAAGCGCGTCACGCCAGATGCGATTGCCAAATGGAAATCAGAGCGCGGCTATGACAAGCCGCTCTTCGTCAATACCGGCGCTTCTGGCAGCGCGATGGTGACTGACACGATTTTTTACGAGAAGTCAGTATCGATGTTCGTGTTTGAGTTCGGCAGCGCTGACGACGGACGCAACATCGCTTATGAAATTCGCACGCGAGCGCCGGCCAGTCTGGCGCTGGCGGTGCCCATGTTTATCGTTGGTCTTGGTATCAATATCAGCTTTGCCCTGCTGTTGGCGATGTTCCGCGCCACGCGATTTGATTTCTGGGGTGTGGTCTATTGCGTGGCGATGATGTCGGTGTCGAGCTTGTTTTTCATCATCGCCGGTCAATATGTGTTCTCGAAGCTCTGGCATCTGGTGCCGATCTCGGGCTATGCAGAAGGCATCAGCGCGACCAAGTTTTTGATCTTGCCGGTGGCGATTGGCGTCTTTGCCAGCATCGGTGGCTCGACGCGTCTCTACCGCACCATCTTCATCGAAGAGATGGCGCGTGACTATGTGCGCACCGCACGCGCCAAGGGCTTGTCCGAACTCACCGTGCTGTTCAAACATGTGCTGAAAAACGGCATGATCCCGATCCTCACTGGCGTGGTGGTAGTGATTCCCAGTCTCTTCACCGGCAGCTTGCTGACAGAGTCTTTCTTCGGCATCCCCGGCCTCGGCAGCTACACCATCGAGGCGATCCAGGCGCAGGACTTCGGCGTCGTGCGCTCGATGGTGTTCATCGGCGCGGTGCTCTACATCATGGGCCTGGTGCTGACCGATATTTCGTACACGCTGGTTGATCCGCGTGTGACACTTGAGTAGCCCGGAATAGCCCAGCCACCGCGATGAACTTCACCCCGGTATTTCTTTGGAGCGATCGGCTACTGGGCGCGCTGCTGCTGGTATGCGCGTTCTACGCGTGGCAGGCATCGAAGCATGCGCACCTGCGTGCGCCGTGGGCGCGCGTGCGGCGCAATGCTGCGGGGCTGGCCTCGGCCACGGTGCTGATTCCCTTCCTGCTGATCGGCGTGCTCGATTCTCTGCACTACCGGCCCATGCTCGAAGCCAAAGCGGGTACGGCGACGGCGCGCTACTCGGTGGAAGTCAAGAGCGTGCTCGACGTGGTGCTTGGCGCTGCATTGGGCAAGATGATTGGCAAGAGCGAGAAGACCTATTCGGCGCCACTGGCGTCGCACGGCTTTTCCAAGGAAACCGTAGACGTGCCCGGCTCCAACGGCACCAAGCAAGTGCGCGAGTATCCGCGCCTGGTCAATGGCGGCGCGCATTTGAAGGATCCCGATGCCGAGTGGGCGCACGATGTGACCGTGCAGACGGCGCGCGGTGTGGTGTTGGGGGCTGTAGTGTGGCTGGTGTTGGCCTTTCTGCTGTTGTCGGCCGCGGGTGCCCGCAATAGCGCAGCCACTCGCGACCATGAGGGCGGCGCTGGCAGTCTTGCGCACACCTGGCAAGCGGTCTGGCGCGGCGCGACAGAAACGCCGTGGCGCGCGGTGCTCATCACCCTGCTGGTGATTTGCATGCTTGCGGGCGTGGCAGTGACGCTCGGCAGCCGCTATCACTTGCTCGGTACCGACAAGGTCGGGCAGGACGTGTTTTATCTTGCGCTCAAAAGCATCCGCACTGGCATGCTGATCGGTATGCTAACAACGCTGGTGATGTTGCCCCTCGGCGTTTTGCTCGGTATCACGGCGGGTTACTTTCGTGGCTGGGTCGATGACCTGATTCAGTATGTCTACACCGCGCTCAACTCGGTGCCGGGTGTGCTGTTGATCGCCGCAAGCGTGCTGATGATGCAGGTCTACATCGACACCAACCCGCAGTTGTTTCAGACTGCGGTCGAGCGCGCCGATTTCCGGCTGCTTGCCCTTTGTTTCATTCTCGGCGTGACGAGCTGGACTGGTCTGTGCCGTCTGCTGCGCGGTGAAACGCTGAAATTGCGCGAGCTGGAATACGTGCAAGCCGCGCAGGCCTTTGGTGTGTCGCGCTTCCGCATCATCGTGCGCCACTTGCTGCCCAATGTGATGCACATCGTCATCATCAGCGCGGTGATGGATTTTTCCGGCATGGTGCTGACTGAGGCGGTGCTCTCCTACGTGGGCGTCGGTGTGGACCCCACCATGACCAGCTTTGGCAGCATGATCAACGCGGCGCGGCTGGAGATGTCGCGTGAGCCGATGGTGTGGTGGTCGCTCGCAGCGGCGTTCTTTTTTATGTTCGCGCTGGTGCTTGCTGCCAATTTGTTTGCCGATGCGGTGCGTGATGCATTTGATCCGCGTCTGGTGGTCAAGCGGCCGCGCATCAATCTGCTCAGTGCATCTGCCAAGGCGGCAGTGGCGAAATGAGCGCCGTTCTCAAATCTGCGACAGACGCGGCGCATCCGTCCCAGACGGTCTTGCGAGTCACTGGCCTCAATACGCGCATCGATGCTTCGGCCGGCGTAGTGCGTCCGCTTGATGGCGTTGATCTGGAAATTCGCAAGGGCGAGACCTTCGCCATCGTCGGTGAATCAGGTTGCGGCAAGTCGATGACGGCGCTGTCGATCATGCGCCTGTTGCCGGAGGCGGCGTGGATCGCGTCGGGCAGCGTCAAGCTTGACGATGTCAACGTGCTGGCCTTGCCCGAGTACGGCATGCGCGACGTGCGCGGTGCACGCATCGGCATGATTTTTCAGGAACCGGGCACCAGCCTGAATCCGGTGCTCACCTGCGGCCAGCAGATTGTTGAGGTGCTGGAGCGTCACGACATTGCGCAGGGCCCTGCGGCACAAGCGCGCGCGCTTGAATGGATGCAACGTGTCGGCATCCCCGACCCCGAGCGGCGGCTGACTGAATACCCGTTCCAGTTGTCGGGCGGCATGAAGCAGCGCGTGATGATCGCGCTGGCCCTGAGTGCCGAACCCGAAGTGTTGATTGCGGACGAGCCGACCACGGCGCTCGACGTGACGATTCAGGCGCAGATTCTCGACCTGCTGTTCGAGTTGCAGCAATCACGCGGCATGGCGATTCTGCTGATCACGCACGACCTCGGCGTGGTGGCGCGCATGGCACATCGCGTGGCGCTCATGTATGCGGGCGAAATTATCGAAGTGGCATCGCGCGAGGAATTCTTCCGCAACCCGCAGCACCCGTATGCGAAGAAGCTGTTCAATTCCCTGCCGGGCGCGAACAAGCGCGGCGAGGCGCTCGACACCATCAAGGGATTCGTGCCGCCCCTGCACGTGGAGTTCACCGGCTGCCGTTTTGCTGATCGTTGCGATTTCGTCCACGCGCGCTGCCGCTCTGAAGCGCCGGCCTGGCATGTGAGCGTGGCGGGTCATGAGGCGCGGTGTCATTTGCTTGATCCGGCATCAAAGGGAATAAAAGTAATAAAGGAGTCAGAAATAAAAAGGTCAGACCCCATTGATTCCATTAATTCAAAAGGGGCAGAAAAGAGGTCTGACCCCTTTATTGTCAAAAGTCATTCGGCTGAAGAAGCGCTGCCAGAGCCATTTGCAGCCAGTATGCCAACCAAGACCGTTGGTACACAAGGCTTTCTGGCCATTCGGGATTTGAAAGTCCACTTCCCGATCCGCAAGGGATTGCTCAAGCGTACCGTTGGGCACGTCAGGGCCGTCGATGGTGTGTCTTTCAATATTGCCGCTGGCCGCACGTTGGCACTCGTCGGCGAGTCGGGTTGCGGCAAGACGACTGTGGGCAAGGGCCTGTTGCAGTTGATCCACGTCACTGGCGGCTCGATCACATTCGACGGGCAGGAACTCACCTCGCTCAAAGGCGAAGCGCTGCGGCGCACGCGCGCTGCCACGCAGATCGTGTTTCAGGATCCGTTCGCGTCGCTCAATCCGCGCATGCGTGCCGGTGAGATCATTGCCGAGGGCATGGCGTCGTTCGGCATCGGCCGAGCAGGCGCTGAACGCGATGCACGGGTGATCGAACTGCTCGAACAAGTTGGCCTCTCCGGTGACAACCGCTACAAGTATCCGCATGAATTTTCTGGTGGCCAGCGCCAGCGCATCGCGATTGCGCGCGCGCTGGCGGTGAACCCGAAGCTGATCGTCTGTGACGAGCCGACCAGTGCGCTTGATGTGTCAGTGCAGGCGCAGATTCTCAATCTGCTGAAGGATCTGCAGCAGCGTCTCGGTGTGAGCTATCTGTTCATCACCCACAACATCGGCGTGGTTGAGTATCTCGCGCACGACATTGCGGTGATGTATCTGGGCCGCATCGTCGAAGCGGGCACCGCTGAAGAGGTGCTCAATGCGCCGAAGCATCCCTACACCCAGGCACTGCTCTCGGCAGTGCCGCGGATTGATGCGGCTGAGCAGAAACAGCAGATCAAGACCGGCGGCGAGTTGCCGTCACCGGCGAATCCGCCGCAGGGTTGTCACTTTCATCCACGCTGTCCGCACGTGACTGACGCCTGCCGCGTTGACTATCCGGCGGAGGTGGCGGTCAGCGCGACGCACCGCGTGCGTTGCGTATTGGTGCACTAACACCTCCTGCAATTTGCGTTCCGCGCGCAGGTAAACTTGCGGTATCGCGCAAGCTCACATTGTGCGCATCAAAAAACCTCAGGAGACCCGCATGACCAATCGCCGTACCTTTCTTGGCAGCGTGGCTGCCGCCACCGGCAGCGCCACGCTGCCAACGTTCATCTCTACTCCGGCCAAAGCGCAGAGCTTCCCGGCGCGCACGGTCAGATACATTTGTCCCTGGCCGGCTGGCGGCTCGACCGACGTCGTGATGCGTGCCATCGCCGAGAGCGCCGGCCGCGCGCTCGGCCAAACCGTGCTGGTGGAGAACAAGCCAGGTGCAGGCGGCACGCTCGGTGCCATCGAAATGGTCAACGCGCGTGGCGATGGCTACACTCTGGCGCAATTGCCGATTAGCGTGTTCCGCATTCCGCACATGCAGAAGGTGCAGTTCGACACGCTGAAAGATTTCACCTGGATCGCTTGCCTTACCGGCTATACCTTCGGCTTCGTGGTGCAGGCATCCTCACCGCTCAGGAGCATCAAGGACTTGGTGGACTTCGCCAAGGCCAACCCCGGTGTGTTCACCTATGGTCAGACCGGCAATGGCACCAGCCCGCATCTGGCAGTGGAAGAGTTTGCGCAAAAGGCCGGCATCAAAATGCAGCCGGTGCCGTTCAAGGGCAACGCCGAGAACATGCAGGCTATTCTCGGCGGCCACATCATGGGCGCGAGTGACGCCACCGGCTGGGGGCCGCATGTGGACGCCGGCAAGCTGCGCCTGCTCGCCACCTACGGCAGCAAGCGCACCAAGCGCTGGCCCAATGTGCCGACCCTTGATGAGCTTGGCTACAAGACGATTTCGGATTCACCGTTTGGCGTATGCGGGCCGAAAAATATGGAACCCGCCGTGGTCAAAGTGCTGCACGATGCGTTCCGGAAAACCCTCGATGACCCGGCGGTGATCTCGGTGTTCGACAAGTACGACCAGAACACCATCTATCTCGATACCGCGGCGTATACGAAATATGCAGTCGATACCTACCATGGCGAGAAAGCGCTGATCGAGCGGCTGGGCCTCGCCAAGCAGGGTTGAATTGCGCGCGCAAGAAGTCTCAAAAAAGGAAGTCACACATCCACAGGGG
>JANNCZ010000389.1:0-9186 GCA_031387185.1 Burkholderiales bacterium | reverse complement strand
GTGATGCTGGTGGTCGAGAGCCAGAGCATCCTCGTGGTCCACCCCGGCGTAGCTGCGCAAACCGTGAACGATTTGATCGCGCTTGCCAAATCAAAGCCGGATCAACTCAACTACGGCTCGACCGGGAGCGGCGGCATCAGCCATCTCGCTGGCGAAATGTTCAAGGGCGCGACCGGCGCACGCATGACCCACGTGCCCTACAAAGGCACAGCCCCCGCACTCACTGATCTGCTCGGCGGGCAAATTCAAATGATGTTCAACGACACCGGCGCGCCGCATGTCAAAAGCGGCAAACTGCGCGCGCTCGCCGTCACCGGCGCCAAACGCTGGCCGCTGTTGCCAGAGGTGCCGACGCTGACCGAAGCGGGCATTGTGGGGTTTGAGAAATACAACTGGTTCGGCATGCTCGCACCCAGCGGCACGCCGGCCGACATCGTCACGCAACTGAATCGCGAACTCATTGCCATCATGCGCGACGCGGCGCTGCAAAAATGGCTGGAGGGGCAGGGCGCCGAGGCTGTCACCGGGACGCCGGACGAGTTTGCCGCTTTCATTCGCCGTGATCTGGCCAAGTGGGCCAAGGTCGTCAAGGACACCGGCATTACGCCGGAGTGACGCTGCGAACACGTCAATCACGGCGCGCACATGCGCATTTACCGCAGCCAGCGAGAGTAACGAGATATTAAGATCATCACATGTCCATCAGCATCTACCCGGTCACCCCTGACTTCGCCGCCGAGATCGGCGATGTCAATCTGGCGCAGCCGCTCACGCCGGAAGACTGCGCCGCGATCAAGGCCGCGTTCTGGCAATACGCCGTGCTGGTGTTCCCCGCGCAGGAAATCAATTCGGATCAGCACGTCGCCTTCGCCAGCCAGTTCGGCCCGATGGAGCCGAACATCAATTCGTATGCCGATGAAATCAAGAAGGATCGCATCGACGGCCGCGTCTCCGATGTGTCCAACCTTGGCGACGACAACGAGATTTTGCCCACAGCCAGCCGCAAGCGCCAATCGGGCCTCGCCAATCGTCTCTGGCACACTGACAGCAGCTTTCGCCATGTGCCGGCGCTCACCTCGCTGCTCTATTCGCGTCAAGTGGCACCGATTGGCGGGCACACCCAGTTTGCTGACCTGCGCGCCGCCTGGGACGCGCTGCCCGCATCAATGCAGCAGCGGCTTGATGGCTTGATTGCCGAGCACTCCATTTTTCACTCGCGTGCGTCGATTGGCTTCACCGATTATTCCGAGCGTGAGCGTGCTGCGTTGCCGGGTGCGAAGCAACTGATGGTGCGCACGATTCCCGAAAGCGGACGGCGCTCTCTCTATCTCGCCGCACACGCGTTTCGCATCGAGGGCATGGCAGATGCGGAGGCGCAGCGCCTGATTGCGGAGTTGATGGCGCACGCCACGCAGCGGCAATTCATCCACACCCACCGCTGGCGGCAGAACGATCTGGTGATGTGGGACAACCGCTGCACCATGCATCGCGGCACCGAGTATGACGAGCGGCGCTGGAAGCGCGACATGCATCGGGCTACAGTGTCGGATGCCGGTAATACGCGCGGCCTGAATGCTTGAGGGTGGCCGCGCTGCATGCACATCACACGGCAAGGTGCTGCCTTGCCGTGTGATGTGCGGTGCCCGAAGAGCCCCTACCACCATGGGTTTGCTGGCAATGTGATTTCTGGTGCGATGCTTCTCCAGCACCACGCGGGCTTGGTCATGCCCGCTGTTTGACTTGCCCGGCGCTTAATGCGTGACGCTGCTGCGCACCAGCCTCCCCGGCAGCGCGCCAGTCGCCTTGCCTTTTTCCATCACCAACTCGCCCGACACAAACGTGGCTTGGTAACCGTTCGCGGTTTGCACCAGACGGCGGCCGCCAGTGGGCAGGTCGTAAAGCATCTGCGGGGCGTTGGCACGCAGGTTGGCGAAGTCGATCAGGTTGATGTCAGCTTTCATGCCCGGCGTGAGTGCGCCGCGGTCGGTGAGGCCGACGCCGCGTGCGTTGCGCAAGGTCTGCGCATGCACCAGAAATTCGAGCGGCAATTTTTCGCCACGGTTGCGGTCGCGCGCCCAGTGGCTGAGCAGGTAGGTGGGGTAGCTCGCATCGCAAATGTAGCCGCAGTGCGCGCCGGCATCCCCTAAGCCGAGCAAGGTCGCCGGATGGGTGAGCATTTCGCGCACCACGTCGAGGTTGTTGTCGGTGTAGTTGTAGAGCGGGAAGTAAAACTTTTTATGGCCATCGTCTTCGAGCATCAGGTCGTAGGCGACTTCTTCGGGCGTGCGTCCGGTCGCGGTGGCGATGCCGGCCACGCTGTGCTCGTGCTTTGGTTCGTAGTCGGCCTGATCGGCATCAAGTGGATAGAGCTTGTGAAAATCGCGCGTGATGCTGGCGAGACGCCAGTTCTCCGGCGGCGTGGCGGACTCCTTGATGATGCGCGCGCGCAATGCCGGGTCGCGCAGTCGCGCGACGCGTTCGGTGAGCGGCAACTGCGCAATCTCCATATAACCTGGCGTGAGGAAGAAGGGCTGCATCGAACATTCAAGCCCATGCACCATGCCAATCGGCCGGCAGGCTACCTGCGCCTTGATGTCCAGGCCCTGCACGCGAGCGGCATCGACGCGCTGCATCACCGCGCGCCATTTGGCCGGCGTGGCGTCGCGCTGCAGCAGCGTGAACGACAGCGGCCGGCCGCTCACGCGCGCGCACTCGGCGAGGATGTTGAATTCGCTGTCAATGTCGTCGAAGTCCGAAATCATTTGCAGCACGCCCTTGCCGGTCTCGCCGACGGCGCGTGCAATCGTGGTCAGCTCGCGCTCGGCGACGCCAAAGGTGGGTGTCTGCTCGCCGCGTGAAGTGCGATGCACAAAGGTGCGCGAGGTGGAGAAACCGAGCGCCCCGGCGGCGATGGCTTCCTTGGCGGCAGCGGCCATTTGGCGCGTATCGTCATCGGTCGCCTCTTCGCGCCGCGCACCACGCTCACCCATCACAAACACGCGCAAGGCCGCGTGCGGAATCTGTGCGCCGAGATCCATGATGCGCGGCGTCTTGGCCACCGCGTCAAGAAACTGCGGAAAGCTCTCCCAATCCCACTTCACGCCTTCATGCAGCACCGCGCCGGGAATGTCCTCGACGCCTTCCATCAGTTCGATCATCCACTGGCGCTGGTGCTCGCGTGCGGGCGCGAAGCCGACACCGCAATTGCCCATCACCGCCGTGGTCACGCCATGCCATGACGACGGCGTCATGTAGGGATCCCAACTCGCTTGCCCGTCGTAGTGGGTGTGGATATCGACCCAGCCCGGGGCCACCATCAGGCCGGCTGCGTCCACGGTGCGCTTGGCTGCGCCCGTGACCTTGCCTACTTCGGCAATCTTGCCGTCTTTGACAGCGACATCGCCGGTGAAAGAGGCGGCACCGGTGCCATCAACGATGGTGCCGCCGCGAATCAATAAATCATGCATGACTGTTTGTCCCGTGTGGTGTTTTCAGAAGTGTGGCGGTGTGTGCCGGTGGCGGCGCAGACTCATTCGATCTTTACGCCCAGGCCGGGCAGGGTGCGCTGCCAGATCGCCGTTTCTTCGGCGACCTGACGCTGCATCTCCGCCGGCGTGTTGCATACCGGCACGTTGCCCATTTGCACCATTGCCGCACGCGCCTGCGGTTCGGCCAGGGTTTTGCAAATCGCACTGTGTAGCCGCTCAATCGCGGCTTTTGGCGTGCCGGCGGGTACCGCCATGCCCCACCAGTTGCTGGCGCTGATTGCGCCCAGCCCCGCTTCGGCGAAGGTTTGCACCTCGGGCAGAGCGTCCAGCCGCGCTTTGGTTGCCGCCGCCAACGCACGCAGCTTGCCCGCCTTCACGTGTGCCGTGCCGAGGCCGGCACCACCCAGAAAGAACTGTACTTCGCCACCCAGCAAGGCGGTGATGACCGCGCCAGCACCCTTGTAGGGGACGTGGGTCATCCCCAACCCGAATGCCTTGTTGATGGCTTCCCCGGCAAGGTGGGTGGTGGTGCCACTGCCCGGGGAACCGTAATTCGCCTTGCCCGGATTGGCGCGCGCCCAGGTGACGAACTCGCGAAAGGTCTGCGCCGGCAACCCGGCCGGCACGAACAGCACCGAAGGCACATCGACCAGAATGGTTACCGCATCAAAGCGCTTCAAGGGGTCGAAACCGAGATCCTTGTAGAGAAACTGGTTGATGGTGAAGTTATTGGTGGCCGCTATCAACACCGTGTAGCCATCCGGGGCAGCCTGTTCCACCACACGGGTGCCGATATTGCCACCGGCACCGGGGCGGTTCTCCACGACGATGGTTTGGCCCAGTTCAGAGCGCAGGCCGTCGCTGAGGCGGCGGATCACCACGTCCCCCATGGCACCGGGCGCATAGGGCACGACCACCCGCACCGGGCGAGCAGGCCACGAATCGGTGGTTTGTGCAAAGGCGCTCGAACCTCCTGCGGCGAGCAGAAGCACAATGGCAGCGCACGCCGATCGGCACAATGCAGGACAAGTCATGGCAGTCTTTCCAGGAACATGGACGATCAATGCCGACGGCGGCTCAGACCTCAAGCCGCAACATGTCGGCCGCGATTTGCAGCGGGCCCGAATAGTGTTTGCGAATGTCACGCACCACGTCTTCCATCAGGTGTGGGCCCATCTGCTCGACCGGAAAATGGTGCTTTGCCACGCGCTTTATCAGGGCGTGCGTCGAATCGAAATGCCCGAAATGTGTCGCCAACAGGCGCTTGACGCCCGCGCGTGCGGCCAGCTCACCAAGCTCGGTGGGGCTGGTGTGCGCAAAAATGCCGACACCGGTTTTCTTGCGGTGCTCGATGAATGATTCGGGGAAGGTGCATTCATGAATCAGCAGGTCGGCACCGGCGGCCAGCCGCTCCATCGATTCACAAGGCGCGGTATCGCCGCTGAACGCGACCACCTTGCCTTCGGCTTCGAGGCGCACACCGAAGCACTCGGAGATTTCACGCGGGATGTGCTCGACCCAGTCGCAGGTCATGCGCACGTGCTCGTCTTCGTAGGCCAAACCGGGGCTGACCTCGATCACCTTGGGCCGCACCGCGGCAAGGTTGGTCTGGCGCCGTGCATAGTGGCTGCGCGCCTCGAAATCGGATTTGAAGGCGCCCCCTTCAAACAGGTTGCGCACGAAATGGGCGGTGCCCTTGGGGCCGATCACCACCGGTGAATCTTCGCGGTCCCACATCCAGCCGGTAATCACGAACAACGGAAAGTCACAAATGTGGTCGTGGTGCAGGTGGGTGAGAAACACCGCGCTCACTTCAGCCGGGCTGACATTGGCGCGCACCATGTTGCGCGTGATGCCGGCGCCGCAGTCAAACAGGTAATGGCGGCCGTTGTCGAGCGTGACCAGAATGCCCGATTGCGCGCGGTCCGGATCGACGAACGCAGCGCCGGTGCCGAGCATGGTGATATGCATCTGCCAACTCCTCGCAAAAAAGTTCCGCCGCCTGTTGTGGGCTACTTGTCAGTCCAGGGCAACTCTTTCCACAGCGCGCGAAAACGCACATCGTCCGACTTGAGTTCGGCCTCATACGCAGCCGGGGCGAGATAACGAATCGGCGCAAACGCGCGCTCGGCGGCGAGCTTGAAGGCCGGGTCGGCCTGCGCCTTCTCGATGGCATTGACCAGCCGCTCACGAATCGCCGCCGGCATGCCCTTGGGGCCAACGATGCCGCGCAACGACGCCATGTCGAAGGCGAAGCCTTGCTCACGGAAAGTTGGCCAATCAGCAGCGGCCGGCAGGCGCTTTGCCGCCATTTGCCCAAGACAGCGCAGGGGCGAGCCGCCCTTCAGATATTGCAGCGCTTCGCCGACGTTGATGGCCGCCACTTCGATATGTTTGCCGATGATGGCGGTGCGCGTATCGGCGCTGCCCTTGTACGGCACGTGGGTCATCTTCACCCCGGCGCTTTTCTCGAAAAACAGCATGGCGAGGTGATCATCCGAGCCGACGCCGGTGGTGCCGACCGTCACCTTGCCGGGATTGGCCTTGGCAAACACCGCCACATCGGCCAGAGTTTTGTATTGGCTCTCGTTATGTACGCAAAACGTGCCGGGGTCATCCACCACATTGCCCAGCAGGTCGTAGCTTTGCAGCGTCCACGCGGCTTGGCGCTCAATCGGGATCGTCACCACCGGCGGCGTATTCACAAAGCCGATGGTGTAGCCGTCGGTAGGCGCGGCAGCGATGGCGGCGAAGCCGATGCCACCGCCGGCACCCGGACGGTTGATCACATTGATGCGCGCGCCGTCACCCAAGTGTTTTTCAATGAAAGGAATGATGCTGCGCGCAATGATGTCGGTGCCGCCGCCGGGCGCGTAGGCGATGATGAGATTGATCGGCGCATCGGCCGGCCATGCCGCAGGGGCGATGGAAGGCAAAGCGCACGCGATGAAGCCGATGGCGGCGGCGAGAGTGCGAATGCGTTGCGGCCAGAACATCGTGACGCTGGTAGTCATGGGTATCTCCGTTGTTGCGGAATGTGCAATGCAATGACCACGTCAGCGCGGGCTGACGACATTCATCCATTCCAGAATTGCCGCCGGGGTTTTGCCGCTGGCGTCACGGCGGTCATATATTTCGCGATCACCTATCTGAACGCGGCAAACTGTGAAGGCATCTTTTTGTTCGCGGCTGTTGTCGGTCAAAATTGCCGCGTCAGCCACGCCAGCCGCTGCCCGAATTGCCTGCTGGGTGCGCGGGAAGCGCTCGATGAGCCGTCTCGTATCGACATTGTGACCGCCGCCCGCCACCCGCGCACTGACACGCGCGATCGATAACTGATTGTTTGAGAGTCCAACGAAAAACAACAACACAAAATATCCGGTGCTTTGCATTTGCCTGATCAAGTCAATTTTCGACTCGATCACGCCATTGTCAAGTTTGCGCCAGTGCGAGAAAACCGTTTCCATTGCAAACGGCACTTTGTGAGCCATTGCCTGCGCCACAAAGGCTTCGACCCCTTTTTGCGCCACTTGCATCCAGCTTTGGTTGCTGTCGCGCAGCGTTGACGCCCAGGCCAGCAACCTCGCCCCTTGTTTTACCTCGGGCAGAATGGACATCATCATACGGTCAGCGTTGACCAGCGGGAGTTGAAACTTATCGGCGAGATCAACGTACCACATCGTTGATTTGCCCGAACCGTTGTGTCCGGCGATGATGATCGCCAGCGGCTTTCCGGAATTCTTTTGAGCAGTCAGTACGGAGGAGACGGCTCTGGTCAGGCTTGTCACCGGATGGCCCGGAAAGTTCCATTCACGAACGTGCCATAGTCGCGCGCTCCATCAATCTCGCGAACGAGCTGGCCGGGAAGCGTGGGATGCGCATGAAACAAGGGCACACCTTTGGAAACGTTGAGTTTTACGCCAGCCCGGACGATGCTTGCCGCCGCTCTTGCAAGCGCTGACTGCCCGGCTTTGATATTGCGTTGCACTTCCGATATGGCCGGCTCCGGGACACGCACCGTCACAGATCCAAATTTAACTATCGCCGAACCGCCCGCCCGCACCCCGCCTGCCGCCTTGTAACTCCTGATGGATGGGGTGAGTGAAATCTGAATGCCGTCCGGAATACTGCCATTCTTCGACATTGATTTTTCTTTCGGCAGAATTCTGGCTTTTGCGGTCATGGCGACTCTCACTCTTGAAATCTTTGCATTGGCGCTGGTTGCTTCATCATAGCAAAACTTGTGGCAATTTTCATGCGCCACGGAGAGCCTCTGGCACGGCACGGTCTGGTCAAAGCATCCGCGCAGAAAGATACGGGGGACCCACGGCGGCCAGTTCTTGCCGTGGAATTTTTTCGTCAAGCTGCAACAGCCGTTCGTCACCGGGCTGCGCCGGCTGCGCAACCTGTGGGTGGTTACGAGCCGCGGGACCGGCTATTGGGGGCCGCCCAACCGGTTCGGGATTCCGTCGGAGATCACCTTGCTGCGGTTGGTGCCGGAGGGCTGACCATCAGGCTGAGAAGCGCTCCCACCAACGGTCTTGGAGGTTTTTTAGAGCGCTATTTGGATGTCCAGCGAGCAAGCCGCTCGTTGACATCGGCTTTGGGAAGCCGGCAGCGCGGGTGTGCGACGATTTTTTGTAACCCCTCTGCAAGCGACACCGCTGCGATTGCTCCGCTCGCTTCCATCTGATCAAGCAGCCACAACACTCCGCGACATTCGACTTTCTTTTCGCCCGCCTCAATGCGCAACGCCTTGTCGCCAGTGACAAGCAAGTGTTCGGGTCGCCTGGCACAACTCAAAGCGAAACAATCGGGCATCGATAAAAAAACGTTGGCAATCTGGACCGCCTGGGCAAACTCAACCTCCTCCGATGTGAGCTCCACGATGCTCAGGCCCATTTGTCTCAGCAGCGGCCCATTCTCCGGCTCCAGTTCTTCGACATACAGCAGGTCGGGCACAACCAGTTGGTGTCCGCACGCGAACGCCGCCTCAAGCAGGCCGCCCCGCTCAAGGTCGATCAATACCGACGTATCGGACACCAAAACGATCATGCGTACACAATCCCATGCGCAGAAAGACGCCGGTCAAGTTCACGCGTCGTGATTCTCAGCAATGAAGCTGCTTTGGCTTCGGAAATAACGCCTTCCGCCACCGCACGAAAACACAATCGCTGCATTCGTACCGGTATTTCTTTGGGTATCGGATTCGGCTCTTGCGTATCCGGGTTATTCCAGTTGAGCGCCTTGATCTGATTCCAAAGACTGAAAAACACGCCGCGCGAGATGATCTCAAGCTGGTTGCAACGCATCACGAGTGCCGCCACGCTGACCTTGAAGAGTTGTTTGAGTTCGACCAGCTGACCCATCGAAATGGATTTGCGTTTTTCACCCAACAGCGAAAAAAGCATTTCCTTGTCCATCAAAAACGCCCCGGCGAACCGGTCCGCCGCCTTCTCCTGCTTGGCGTCTTCAAACCCTTTCTCAAACCTCAAAACCAAATGGGCCAACTCATGGGCCAGCGTAAAGCGTTGCCTTTCCCCATTGTGGTTTTCGTTCACCACGATCACCGGCACATCCACGCTCTTGTGACGCTTCACAAACGCCTTTGACCCGGACACGGACTCCGGCAAATTCAACGCCACCACCTTGACGCCGTTCTCCTCCAGCAACTCGGCCATCATCGGAATGGGCGCCA
>JANNCZ010000375.1:0-8499 GCA_031387185.1 Burkholderiales bacterium | reverse complement strand
TAGCGGATCACCGGGCAATAGTCAAGTATTTTAGTGACTACATAATTACCCCAAAAAAAGACCCGTGAAGGGCCAAAACCATCGCAAAATCAAATACGTACTCCCTTTCGGTGACTACGCAAACGGCGGAACTTCAGACTAGCACTTGTTTGGCATGGCCCCTGGCGCGCAGCCACTCGGCCGCGCGCACCATGCGGTCGGCGGCGTCGGGGAACAGCTTGGGGTAGTAGTCATCGACCGTGGCTTCTTTGGACGCCACCGGCATCTGTATCGACAGGGTGGGATAGCCCAGGTCGGCAAGTCGTGCGCGCAAATTGCCCATCAGGCCAAAGTCGGGATTGACGCCGACACCATGCACCAGCACCAGCGCCGGTTTGGCCGCAGCGGCGGATGCTCCCGCCTTGCCTTCCGTATAGAGCGCAAGAAACTCGCGTCCTGACGATGCCTTGATCTGCACCGCATCGCCCACCACGATGGCGGGCACTACTTCGGCGGCCCAGCGTTTTTCGCGGTCGTAATCCTGAGTGTGGGCCGGGCTGGCAAGCAGCAGGGCGCCAAGGGTCAACAGGGACAAGGCAGAGGTGCGCATGGAAGGTCTCGGGATTAAGGGGCGACGGTGGGTGGTTGCGGTGGGTGGTTGCGGTGGGTGGTTACGCCGGCGTGGCTAAATAGGGTACTGAAGGTAGGGTACTGAAGGGCGGGTGCTAACATCCTACCCGGAAGACGAGCCGGACGGTCGCGCGGACTCAGTTTACTGAGCCTTCGAGGAAAGTCGGGGCACCACAGAGCAGGGTACCGGCTAACAGCCGGGCATCGCGAGATGACGACCAGGGCCACAGAGACGAGCCGGTTTAGTCCGGAGTGAAACGCGGCAACCTCTATCCGGTGCAACACCAAATAGGCACACATTGATGCGGCTCGCGGAGTGTGCGGGTAGGTGGCTTGAGCCATGTGGCAACGCATGGCCTAGAGGAATGACCGTCATAGAAGCCTTGCCCGCAAGGGAGGGGCTTCCGTAACAGAACCCCGCTTACAGGCTTGTCTTCCATTTTCATTTCAATATCTGCTCACGGGACACCCATGCTCTTCCCCGGCTTCACCACTCAGGATTTCACCGTCAATGGCACCACCATCCACGCGGTCCATGGCGGCAATCGCGCCGGGCGTGCGTTGCTGTTGCTGCACGGCCATCCACAGACCCACGTGATCTGGCATCACATCGCGCCCAAGCTCGCAGAAAAATTTTATGTGGTGGCCGCCGATTTGCGCGGCTACGGCGATAGCGCCAAGCCTGCCGGGCTGCCCGATCATGCAAACTATTCCAAACGTGTGATGGCGCAGGATCAGGTCGAGCTCATGCAGGCACTGGGCTTCAAGCAATTTTTGCTGTGCGCGCACGACCGCGGCGCGCGCGTGGCGCACCGTCTTTGTCTCGATCATCCTGATGCCGTCGAGAAAGCGGTGTTCCTCGACATCGCGCCCACGTTGCCGATGTACGAGCAGACGACGATGGCGTTCGCGCGCGCCTACTGGCACTGGTTCTTTCTGATTCAGCCAGCGCCCTTGCCTGAGACTGTGCTGGGTCGCGATCCCGAGTTTTACCTGCGCAGTGTGATGAGCCGCGGTGACAAGGGGCTCGCCACCTTCGCGCCAGAAGCCTTCGCTGAGTATGTGCGTTGCGCAAAACTGCCTGGCGCCATTCACGCAATGTGTGAAGACTACCGTGCAGCCGCGGGCATTGACCTTGAGCACGACCGCGAAACCCGCGCTGCGGGGGGCAAAGTAAAATGTCCGCTGCAGGTATATTGGGGTGCGGAGGGCGTGATCGAGCGTTGCTTCAATGCGCTGTCGATCTGGAAAGAATACGCAGAGAACGTTGGTGGGAGCGCGTTTCCAAGTGGCCACTATATTCCGGAGCAAGTGCCCGAAATGTTGTTTGCAGAACTAAACACATTTTTCGGCTAAGGCATCCGCGCTCGGACCGGCAGTGTGGGCGCGTTCAAGGGCGACACGTCTGGTAAAAGACACAACAACATAGTATTGGGGAGCAGCGCGACAAAATGGGGCGCATAGCGTGGGGGAGAGAGTTGGCGGGCGGTACGCTGACAGCTATGCTGGCGTTGCCGAGTGTACTGGCCTGCGCACTGGTCGTAGTGGCGCCGCTGGACCGCGCCCTGTTTCCGCTGGCAGTGCAGAGCGCGCTGGTAGGCGCCCTCGGCGCGAGCTTTCTGGGGTGTTGGCTGACCGGAATTCGTGGCCAGTTGAGTGGGCCAAAAATCACCCTGTCACTGCTGATCGCGGCCGAGTTGGCACTCAATCCCAACATCACCCCGGCGACCTTCCTGGTGTTGATTGGTGCCTTGACGGCACTGACCGGCGTCATGCAAATGATCATGGGCGCGCTGCGGCTCGGTTCCGTGGTGCGCTACCTGCCGTATCCGGTGTTGGCCGGATTTTTGATGGCCGTCAGCATTACTGCGCTCTGGTCGCAGTTGCCGCTGGTGTTGTCGGGCCTGGTGCCCGGCTTCGCCGCACGCGACGACCTGCCGCAGCCGGTATCGGTGCTTGCCATCGCAGTCACCGTCGTTGCAGCCCTGTCCGCGGGTAGACTGGCGCCACGCGTACCGTCTTCGATCGCTGGCCTGGCGATCGGTATCGCGGCGTTTTATCTGATCGGCCATCTGCTGACGCCGTCGTTTTTCTATGTCAATAAAGCCATGGAACAATTTTCCCTGTCCGGCGGCGCAATCATGCTCCATGGCCTGTATGAGTTGCCGCTGACCCGCCAGTTGCTGCCCCAGGCACTGGCCTTGGCCATCCTGGCATCGCTCGACTCGCTCATGAGCGCTGCCGCCATCCACAAACTGACCGGGCGCGCCCTCAATGCCAACCGCGAACTGCTGGGGCAAGGCTTGTGCAATATTCTGATCGGCTTCGCGGGCGGGCTACCGATATCGGGCTCGCAACTGCGCGCCGAGGAATCTATCCGGGTCGGCTCGACAACCGAGGCCGCCTCGATATTCGATGGCGTCATCGTCTTGACGGTGGTATTGCTGGGCGTCAGCGTGCTGGCCCAGATTCCCACCGCGGTGATCGTGGGCATCCTGATCGCGGCTGTGGTCGGGTCACTTAAAAGCTGGGGCATTGACCCGGTGATGCGCATCGCACGCAGCCTGCTGAAGGGCGGCAAGCGCCGTGTGCTGTTCGGCGACCTGGCGACACTCGGTGGCGTCCTCGCGGTGGGATTGCTGTTCGGCCCGAGCGCCGGGGTGGCGGTGGGTGTACTGGCGGCGATGATCCTGTTTATTGTCAAATCCGGCTCAAGCGTGGTGCATGCCTCCGGCACCCTCAAAACCAGACGCTCCACCCTGCAGCGCAACGCTGCGGCCAACAACTTGCTTATGGCAGGTGGCGCGCAAATCGCCGTGATCGAACTGCGTGGTGCTCTTTTTTTCGGCTCTTCCTTTGCTTTTTCGGAAGAGGCCGCTGCGCGTATCCCCGCGCGCGGTACGCTGATCATCAATCTGGAGGAAGTAAACGACATTGATTCGTCGGGCGCGGCGGCGCTATGCGATCTGGCACGCGCCTGCCGCGAAGCGCGCGGCACCCTGTGGCTGGCTGGCCGGCGCACCATCGACGGCCATCGCAGCATACTGGACGCATCCGGACTGTTCAACGTGATCGCTTCCAACCAAGTGATCGACACGATTGACCATGCCCTCGAGCGAGCCGAACTAATACTCCTGAATGAAGCCGACAACTCCACCCGCCACGTCGGTGTGCCGCTGGCCAAGGCCGGGCTGTTTCAGGGATTCGACAAGGATGACATGGCAGTGGTCCGCAGTTTTTTTGAGGAACGCCACTTGTCGAGCGGCGAGATGCTGTTCAACAAAGGCGACCCGGTCGATGGTCTCTACGTCATCGACGAGGGCCAGATTGGCGTGCGCATCGAAGACGTGCATGGCGTGTCGCGCCGTATCGCCGCCTTTACCCCCGGCACCATGATTGGTGAAATCGCCTTCATCGAAGGCGGCAACCGTTCGGCGATGGTGGTTGCGGAGGAAGAATCGCGCCTCTGGCTATTGAAGCGCGAACGGCTCGGTGACATCGAAAAAGTCGATCCGAAAATTGTCCACAATCTGATTGTCAACATCACCCGTGAAATCGCCGCGCGCCTGCGGCACACGACGGACGATTTGCGCAGGCGTTAGCCGGCAAATCCATCAACGGCCGTCGCTCAGCACACCAACGAATAGGGGAAACAACAGTATGGCAAAGCACCGCATCGCAGTCATCGCCGGCGACGGCATCGGCAAGGAAGTCATGCCCGAGGGCTTGAAGGTGCTTGACGCCGCCGCGCGCAAGTTCGGCATCGACCTGCACTTCGACCAATTCGATTGGTCCTGCGACAACTACGCCAAACACGACTACTGGATGCCCGCTGATTGGCGCGACAAAATTGGCGGCCACGACTGCATTTATTTTGGCGCCGTCGGCATGCCGTCGATTGTGGCCGACCACATTTCGCTGTGGGATTCGCTGATCAAATTCCGCCGCGATTTCGACCAGTACGTCAACCTGCGCCCGGTCAAATTGATGCCCGGCATCCCCTGCCCGCTCGCCAATCGCCAGCCCGGCGATATTGATTACTACGTGGTGCGTGAGAACACCGAGGGCGAATACTCGTCAATGGGTGGCCGCCTGTTTGTCGGCACCGAGCGCGAGATGGCGCAGCAGATTTCGACCTTCACCAAAAAGGGCTGCGATCGCATCATGAAGTTCGCGTTCGAGCTGGCGATGACGCGGCCACGCAAGCTGGTGACCTCGGCCACCAAATCGAACGGCATCTCGATCACCAGGCCCTACTGGGACGAGCGCTTTGCTGAAATGGGCAAACAATATCCGCAAATCAAGACCAGCCAGTATCACATCGACGGCCTCACCATCCAGATGGTGCTCAACCCGCAGCGCTTCGACGTAATGGTGGCCTCCAACCTGTTTGGCGACATCCTCTCCGACCTCGGCCCGGCCACGGCCGGCACCATTGGCATCGCACCGTCGGCCAATCTCAACCCGGAGCGCGTGTTCCCCTCGCTGTTCGAGCCAGTGCATGGCTCGGCGCCGGACATCTATGGCAAGAAAATCGCCAACCCGATTGGGCAAATCTGGTCGGGCGCGATGATGCTGGAGCACCTCGGTCACCCGCGAGCGGCTGCGGCGATTGTCACCGCCATCGAAAAAGCCTGCGCGCCAGGATCAGGCGTGCCCAAAACGCCTGACATGGGCGGCACCGCCGGCACCGCTGACCTCGGCAGTGCGATCGTGAGTCTCATCTAAGGGTTGGGATGAACTTTGCCCAGCGCATGCACTCTGCCCGGCGCAACTCCCTGCGGAACTAAGGGGCAGCAGACATGCACCAAACCTTTGACCAAGAATGTCACTCACCCCCTATTGTTTATGCACGTTTCATAGTTTTTCTTGTATGATTTGGCCCCTGCAAATTTACAATAAACCGAAACCCTTGGAGACCACAATGAAAATCCCAATGAAAACCCTCTGGACGCTGCTCGCCACAGCCCTTGCTGTAGGCACCGTTACGCAAAGTGCATTCGCGCAATACCCGGCCAAACCGGTCAACCTGATCGTGCCGTTCGCAGCCGGTGGCCCGACCGACGTGGTGGCGCGGCGCCTGGCCGAAGCCATGAGCAAACCGCTCGGCGGCACGATCCTGGTCGAGAACGTGGTCGGTGCGGGCGGCAACATTGCAGTCGACAAGGTGGCCAAGTCGGCGCAAGACGGCTACAACATCCTGATCCACCACATCGGCATGTCCACCTCGCCGGCGCTGTACCGCAAGCTCAACTACAACGCGCTGACTGATTTCGAATTCATCGGCCAGGTGGTCGATGTGCCAATGACACTGGTGGCGAACAACAATTTTCCGCCCAACACCTTCGCCGAGTTGTTGCCGTACTTGAAGGCGAACAAGGACAAGGTCAATTACGCCAACGCCGGCCTCGGTGCGGCCTCACACCTGTGCGGCCTGCTGTTCATGAGCACGATTGAAGTCGATCTGCAAACCATTCCCTACAAAGGTACGGCGCCGGCGATGACCGATCTGCAAGGCGGCCAGGTGCAATTGCTGTGTGACCAGACCACGCAAACCACGCAACTGATCGACACCAAGCGCGTCAAGGCTTATGGCGTCACCACCAAGGCCAAGGTGTCATCGCTGCCCAACCTCAAGACGCTCGATGAGCAGGGCCTCAAAGGCTTCGATCTCGCGGTCTGGCACGGCGTGTACATGTCCAAGGGTACGCCGAAGCCGATTACCGACAAGGTCAATGCCGCGCTGAACGCGGCGCTCAAGGACCCGGCTTTTGTGGCGGCCATGGACAAGATGGGTGCCCTGGTCGTGCCGCCGGCCAAAGCAACACCCGATAGCCTCAAGACCCACCTTACGGCCGAAATCGCCAAGTGGGGCCCGATCATCAAGAAGGCCGGGCAGTACGCTGACTGATCTGCGCCGCGTCCAGCGGCAGCGGCATGAAAACGGCGCTCTGCAGAGCGCCGTTTTTACGTGTGCGGCGCGGATGTTTTTATGCATTTTGGAAATATTACGATAATGAAATAATCGTTTCCTTGCATATCGTGAATGGCTATCCTGCATGCCTCGTTGTCTTGCCGGTGCCATAGTCATGTTTGCTTCCCGCCCGCTTTTATCCAAGCTTTTTCGCTGCCTAACTGCCGCTGCCGCGCTATCCGCACTATCGGGTGGGCTCGCGGTGCAGGCGGCTGAACCCCTGCGCGTCGACACTGGCAGCGCTCTCACAGTGCTGGTCAAACATTTCCGCTGGCTCGAAGCGGCCGGCGTCAACGTTGAATGGGTACAGCCAGGCCAGCGTGCTGATTTCGCCGTCGCATCCGGCCTTGCAGCGCTCGCCACTCGTGCCGGCGGCACGCCGGTCAAGGCGGTGTACGTGTTGTCGCGACCGGCTGAAGGTGTTGCCGGCGGCATCAGCGGCGGCGCAGCAGAGACACAGTTTTTGCTGGTACCAGAAGCGCTGCTCGCCGCGCGCGGTCCTCAAGCGCGTGGTGTGCTCGTGGCGCTCGAACGCGCGCGTCATTGGGTCAACGCACAACCGGACGCTGCCGCGCAGATCGCCGGTGCGGCGCTGCAAGGGCGCAGCTTCACCGGTTCGCGCCCCGGCCCGGCGCAGTTGGCCGCGCTCAAGGCGCTGGCGCGTGAACGCGGTGTCGATGAACAGCTCGGCGCTGCCCTGCTTGATGACACGGCCTATCGCGCCGCGCTCAACGCGATACAGACGGCCGCGCTCGACCGTTAAATCTGCAGCGCCGGCTGGAGCAGCAACTGGCTGCGCCGTTCGACGGCAAAACGGTGATCTTCACCCATCATTTGCCTGCGCAGCGATCGGTGGCACTGCGCTATCGCGATGATCCCGGCAGCGCAGGCACGCGGTGGCGTGCGGCCGGGGCATCTGTGTGTGTGCGGCAACCTGTTTGGCAAGTGCCGTGTTGCAGGGCCAGCGCTGCTGACCCCGGTGTGTTACTGTGTCAGGCCCTGCCAGCGCTCGACCAGACCCTTGGTCTCGACGCCAAACAAATCCAGCATGCGCCCCACCGAGTGATTGACCAGATCGTCGATTGAAGTCTTGCTCTGATACAACGCCGGCACCGGCGGAAAAATCACGCCGCCCATTTCGGTCACCGCTGTCATGTTGCGCAGGTGCGCCAGGTTGAGCGGTGTCTCACGCGTGACCAGCACGAGGCGGCGGCGCTCTTTGAGGATGACGTCGGCCGCGCGCGAGATCAGGTTGTCCGAGAACGCGTGCGCGACTGACGCGAGGGTTTTCATCGAACACGGCGCGACGATCATGCCGTGGGTGACGAAGGAGCCGCTGGCAATCGCCGCGCCGATGTCGCGGTTGTCGTAGGCCACGTCGGCGAGCGCTTCGACTTCTTTTTTCGACATCGACAATTCGTGCTGGGCGTTGAGTGCGCCGGCGTTGGAGACCACCGCGTGGGTCTCCCAGCCCTCGACATTGCGCAGCGCTTGCAACAGGCGCACGCCATAGAGGCTGCCCGATGCGCCGGTGATGGCGACGATCAGACGCTTCGTGTGAATTGCCCTGAAGGCGGGAGTTTTCGCTTTGACCATGCACAACATTTTGCCACGCGCCCCGGCGCACGCACGGTATGATTGATTCAGTCAATTTCGGAGACCGGCGATGAGTGATGTAGCTTTCATGAGCGCAGCGCAGTTGGTGGCTGCTTTTGGTGCGCACACGTTGTCGCCCGTCGAGGCAGCCCGCGCAATTCTGGCGCGCATCGACCGCGTCAATCCTTCGGTGAACGCGTTTTGCCATGTCGCGCACGAAAATGCGCTGGCCGAGGCGCAAGCATCGGAAGCACGCTGGGCCAAGGGCGCGCCGCTCTCCCCCATCGACGGCGTGCCGGCCGGCATCAAGGACTTGATTC
>JANNCZ010000326.1:0-7194 GCA_031387185.1 Burkholderiales bacterium | reverse complement strand
TTGATGATCAACCCTCCGCCCCAGCTTGAGGCCTCTTTGCCCCCTTTACCTGTTCCTACCCCCTTCCAATCCTTCCTCCAGGCTCATTTGTCCTTGGAATCACGGAGTTTCCTCCAGGCTCATACCTCGTTGGAAAAGACTGTCTATTCCCTTCCCGCAGGAATTCACGGACAATCCCCTGCAGGTTGGGCTCTGGCTTGATGGCAAGGATGTCCCGAAGTTGATCATTGATCCGTCTGACGAGATGCTGGAGCAGTGCCGTCCGCAAGCACTGGTCATAGGCATCGCCTAGGCACTCGGCCATACCCTCATACAGGTCACCACTGCGGGATAGATCGGGTAACACTTAGAAAGGCTTCCATGAGCGAGACCACACCGGCACGAATCGGCATCATCGGCCTGGGCATCATGGGCGGCACCATGGCGCGCGCCCTGCTGGCCGCTGGTCATGAGGTGCCCGGTTACGACATCAATGCGGCCAGCTTGCGCGCGCTGCGCCGTGCCGGTGGCGCCCCCATGCCCGGCTGCGCCGAGGTGGCAAGCGGGGCCGATGCGTTGATCACTTCCCTGCCTTCAGCCCAGGCGCTGCACAACGTGGTGGCGGCCCTTGCAAGCGTCAAGCCGCCCAAGCGCGGCCAGATACTGCTCGAGACCAGCACCTTGCCATTGGCCGACAAGCAGCAGGCAGAAGCGGGGTTGCGCACTCAGGGGCGTGTCATGCTCGACGCACCCATCAGCGGCACCGCCAGCGGCAACCCCGCGCAGACCTGGATCATGTACCTCAGCGGCCCGCCTGCGGCTTGCCGCCAGGTGCAGCCCTGGCTGTCGCACTTCACCCTCGACGCCCCGCGCGTAGGCATCACCGGCAGTGGCACCAAGCTCAAGCTCGCGGCCAATCACCACGTCGCCATCCTCAACGTGGCCTGCGCCGAGATGGTGGCCTTGTGCCGCAAGATGGGGCTGGACCCGGGCATCGCCTTGCGGCACATGGGGCACAGCCCCTACATCGGCACCGGGCTGATGCGCATCCGCATGCCAATGATGCTTGAGCGCCGCTATCAGCCGGCCACGATGAAGATCGGCGTGTGGCAAAAGGACATGCAGGTGATTGGCGACATGGCACGCGAGGTGGACTGCTCAACGCCATTGTTCAACGCCAGCGCAGCGGTGTATACCGCCGCCATGGCGATGGGGCTGGGCGAGCATGACACGGCCGCTACGGCAGAAGTGCTGGCCGCGCTTTCGGGCCAAGCTTCCGGCCGGCCCAAGCTGAAGCGCTGATGCCCCCATGTCGCAGCATGGCTGCTGACCTTGGCGCTGACCTTGGCGCTGATTGCGCTCACTTATACACAGCGCCTCAACTATTGACGCATTTTCCGTCTCTTTCAGAGGGGAATTTTGAAAATATGCGCCAGTATTTATGTCGCTGTGTATAGTATGCTTTGCCGGCACACACAGACCTGCGGGATTGACAATGTGTAACCGTTTGGTTACAGTTGTATTGTGATTTCGATCAAATACACCGGTGAATTCAAGGCTTGGCTGTTCGGCCTTAAGGATGGGCTGACGCACCGCCGCCTTGCGCGCCGTCTGGAAAAAGCCCAAAGCGGAAAACTTGGGGACGTGAAGCACATCGCAGATGGACTATTCGAGATGCGGGAGCATTTTGGGCCGGGCTGGCGCATGTATTACGTCAAGCGTGGCGCGGTACTGATTGTGATGCTGGGTGGCGGTGACAAATCGTCGCAGTCCGCCGATATAGCCAAGGCCGCAAAGCTTGCGGCGACCATCGAGGAGTGAGCCATGACCAAGAAAATCCGCATTGCCGATCTGCCTGAATTCGATATCACCGAGCATCTGGACAGCGAGCAGGCAATGGCCGAATACCTGACAGTTGTTCTGGAAGAAAACGATCCTGCTGCGTTGGCGGGCGCGCTTGGCAGCATCGCCCGTGCGCGCGGCATGAGCGAGATTGCCAAGGCGTCGGGAATTACCCGCGAGGCTTTGTACCGGGCGCTACGCCCTGATGCGCAGCCGCGCTTCGATACGATCAGCCGCGTTTGCACAGCGTTGGGTATAAAACTGACCGCACAGGCTGTGCATGTTTGACGTTCCGGTTTGTTTCAAAAACGTCTGCGCTGCTCTTGGTATCGTCGAACGCATGGCACCCACATCATGATCACCACACCCGTGCTGGAAGTCTCGGCCCTTACCTTTGAATACCCCGGCAAGCGCGCGCTGACCGATGTCAGTTTTACGCTGCCGCACGGCGCGGTGCTGGCGCTGGTCGGGCCGAATGGCGCGGGCAAGACCACGCTGATGCGCTCGATTGCCGGGCTGGACGATCCGATGTCCGGTTCGATCATGCTCGATGGCGTCGACGTGGTGAACGAGCCGCGCGAGGCGTATCGCAAGCTCGGGTATCTCTCCGATTTCTTCGGCCTCTACGGCGCGCTGACGGTGCGCCAGAGTTTGCTGCATGCAGCCGGCATGCGTGCGCTGACGCAAGCCGAGCAAGACAAGGCCGTCGCGCTCACGGCGCAGCGCCTTGATCTCACGTCGCGGCTGGACGCCCGCACCGACACGCTGTCGCGCGGCTGGCGCCAGCGCGTGGCAATTGGCCAGGCGATGGTGCATGCGCCGCAGGTGCTGCTGCTTGATGAGCCGGCCGCCGGCCTCGACCCCGAGGCACGCATTGGTCTCTCGACCCTGTTCCGCCAGTTGCGCGCCGAGGGCATGACGCTGATCGTGTCGTCGCACATCCTCGCCGAGCTGGACGAATATTCAAGCCATATGCTGGCGATCAAGGATGGGCGTGCGGTGGAGTTTCGCGCGCTCGATGCCACCGCAGAGACGGGCGTGACCTTGCGCATCGTGCTCGCTTCGTTCCCCGGTGAGGGGTCGGCGCAAGAGGATTTGCTGCTCGGCGCAAACGATGATGACATCACGCTTTCTCCGGTCGCCGTATCGAGCGCGGTGTCGAATGAGGCGCGTACTTTTTCCGCACTGCTCAACGCACACGGCATGAGCGGCGTGCATCCCGCGCCGGTGGGCGATGCGGGCTGGGCCGTGCAGGGCAGTTTCAAGGGCAGCGCTGAAGATCAGGCCATGCTGCTGAAAGCCTTGGTGGAAGCGGATCTTGGCGTGATGGAATTTTCTGTCGTGCGCGAAAATCTGCACGAATCGTATTTGCGTTCGATGCGCAGCGAATCCCCGGCGGAGAAATCATCATGACCCTCAACGCTGAATTCCGCCGCTACTGCTGGCTCGAACTCACGCCGCACCGCCTGATCGCGGCGCCCCTGATCGCGGGCTTGATCCTTGCGCTGGTCGCGGCGTCGAGCAACCAATCTGCCGCGGCGCTCGCCACTACCGGGCTGGCCGGCTTTGCCGCATGTGCGCTGCTCTACGGCGGCTACCTCGCGATGAACGCGATGCCCGAAGAAATGCGCGAACGCACCTGGGACTTTCAGCGCATGTCGGCGCAAATGCCCGCGCAACTCGCGTTCGGCAAAGTGTTCGGCGCGCCGGTGGCGGGCTGGTATGCCGGCGCATGGTTTCTCGCGGCCTACCTGCTGGCCGGCCTGCAGGCGCATGGGTTCAACGCCGTGCTGATCGCGGCGGCAGCGGTGTTCGGCACCCTGGCGCTGCATGCCGCAGCGCTCACGCTCGGCGTATTTGCGGCGCGCGCCGGCGCCACGCGCAACCCGGGCGCGATGTTTATATTTCTGTTGATCTGGGTGGCATCGGTGCCATTGCAATGGTTTGCCGGTGATCGCAGCGATGGCCTCATATGGTGGGGCGTGAACCTGCCTTATCTGTGGTTTGTGCTGCTGTCGTCCATCGTGTTTGCGGCCTGGGCCTGGCTCGGCGCGGTGCGCACCTTTGCCGGCGAGCTGCGCGTGCGCCAATTGCCGTGGGCGTGGGTCGCGTTCAGTTTGTTTCTCGGCGTGTGGGCCGGCGGCCTGCTCGAAGCGCGTGCCGGCACTGCCGTCAATCGCGCCTTGATCGTGATGCTGATCACCTTCGTCACCACCGGCACCGGCGCTTATGTATTGCTGCTCTCGGAGCGCACCGGCGCGATGACGCTGGCGCGCGTGCTGCGCACCCTGCGCGGTGAACTCCACGGTGGCGTCACACGCGCGCTGCAAAGCCTGCCGTTGTGGAGCGTGAGTCTGGCTGCTGCGTGGCTGGCCGCGCTGGTGCTGCTACTGATGCCGTGGAGCACCGGCCTCGGCGCGCAACTCACCGGTCTGTTGGCTGATCTCTCGTCGGAAGGGCGCGCCATGCCGCTCGCGCTCGCGGCGATGCTGCTGCGTGATGCGGGCATCTACTGCATCTTTGCCTTGCAACGCTTCCCGCGCCGGCCGGGCGTAGCGGCGATGTTGTAAAACGCGCTCCTCGATGGCGTGTTTCCCGCGTTGATGAGTGTGGCAGGGCTCTCGACAGTGGCATTCCTGGTGTTCCCTTTGGGGCGCGCGTCGGCACTCGGCGCACTGGTGATCTTTCTGGTGCAGGCAGCTGCCGCGTGGAGCCTCGCGCTGTGGCGCTGGCGTGAGGGGCAGCGGCTGGATTTGACGGCGTGAGCTGGTTCCCGCAACACCACCTCAACCCCGGCGTCAAAAAGCGCGAGGTGTTCGGCTGGGCGATGTACGACTTCGCCAACTCCGGCTACACCACGGTGGTGCTCACGGCGGTGTTCTCCGCCTACTTCGCCGGCGTGGTGGCGGGCAAGGCAGAGTGGGCCACGTTCGCGTGGACCGTGGCGCTGTCGATCTCGTACGCCATCGTGATGCTCACGATGCCGGGCATCGGTGCGCTGGCCGATTTGCGCGCAGCGAAAAAGCGTTATCTCGCCTTCGCCACAACCGGCTGCGTCGCCGCCACCGCCGCACTCGCACTGGTGGGGCCGGGGCAGGTGGTGCTGGCGATGGTGCTGATCATTTTCTCGAACGCGTTTTACAGCTATGGCGAGTCGCTCTCGGCGTCGTTTTTGCCGGAGCTCGCACGCCGGGATTCGCTCGGCACCGTCTCCGGCTGGGGCTGGAGCTTCGGCTATTTCGGCGGCATGCTGGCGCTCGGCGTGAGTCTCGGCTTTGTGTTGTGGGCGCAGGGCCAGGGCATGGGGGCGGCGCAGTTCGTGCCGGTGACGATGCTGTTCACCGCGTTCATCTACGGCGTCGCGGCGCTGGCCACGTTTGCGCTGCTCACCGAGCGCGCGGTGCCACAGCCGGAGGCATTGCGCGAGAGTGGATTCAAGGCGTCGCTGGCGCGCCTGCGTGCGACCTATGTGAATGCACGGCGCTACCAGGATTTCATGTGGCTGCTCTTGTGCGGCGTGTTTTATCAGGGTGGCGTGGCGGTGGCGATCACGCTCGCGGCAATCTATGCCGAGCAGGTGATCGGCTTCAAACCGTCCGAGACCATGGTGCTGATCTTCGTGCTCAATCTCGCCGCGGCGGCGGGCGCATTTGGTTTCGGTTTTTTTCAGGACAAGATCGGCCACAAGCTCGCACTCGGCATCACGCTGGTGGGCTGGATCGCCACCTGCATCATCGCCGCGCTCTCGGCGACCAAGGGTGAATTCTGGTGGGCCGCCGCGATTGCCGGTGCGTGCATGGGGTCATCGCAATCAGCCGGCCGTGCCATGGCCGGCATGTTCGCCCCCGCCAAACAACTCGCCGAGTTTTACGGACTGTGGACCTTTGCCACGCGCCTCGCCAGCATCATCGGGCCGCTCACCTACGGCGCGATCACCTGGGCCACCGGCGGCAATCAGCGCATCGCGATTTTGTCGACCACGGTATTGTTTGTGGCGGGGATGATTGCGCTGATCCCGGTAAATGTGGCGCGCGGGCGGGCGGCGGCGGGGGATTGAGAACGAAGCGCCGGCCAGAGAGCCTTGGCACAAGCGCATCTGCGGGCAGGTGTGGCTGCAAAGCGTTGGTGGGTGCGCTTCTTCGGCGTATCATTGTTTTGAAGTGGAGATGAACGGCACATGATCGACCTGCGTTCCGACACCGTCACCCGCCCCTCCGACGCGATGCGCGCGGTGATGGCGGCCGCCCCGGTGGGCGACATGCAATACGGCGACGACCCGTCGCTCAACGCGCTTGAAGCGCGTGTCGCCGAGGTGCTCGGCAAGGAAGCCTCGTTGTGGCTGCCGTCAGGCACGATGGCCAATCAGGTCGCACTGCGTGTGCTGACGCGCCCGGGGGATGACGTGCTGGTCGGCACCGAGGCGCACTCGGTGTGGCACGAGGCGGGTGGCTCAGCAGCCAACGCGGGTGTGCAGTTCACCGAAATCGGCAGTGGCGGCGTGTTCACCGCAGACGATGTGCGGCGCCACGCGAAGCCGCGCAACTCACCGGCGCTGCCGCTGGCCCCCACCACGCTGGTGCAGATTGAGAACACGCAAAACCGCCACGGCGGCATCGTGTGGGATCAGGATGAAGTTGTGCGCATCGGCGCGGCGGCGCGCGCGCTCGGGCTGGCCTCGTATCTCGATGGCGCGCGTCTGTGGAATACCTCGGTGCAGTCGGGCATCACTCCCGCGCAATTGGCGGCGCCGTTTGATCTGGTGATGGTGGCGTTCTCCAAGGGCCTGGGTGCACCGGCTGGCTCGATGCTCGCCGGGCCGCGCGAGTTGATTCAAAGCGCAATCCGCTACCGCCGCATGTTTGGTGGCGCGATGCGGCAGATCGGGATGTTCGCCGCCGCGTGTGACTACGGCCTCACACACAACTTTGCGCGCCTCGCCGAGGACCATGCCAACGCGCAGATGATGGCCGGGCGTTTGGCAAGCTGCCCTGGCGTGAAGATGCATCTTGAGCGCCTGCACACCAACATCGTGGTGTGGGAGTTGGCGGGCGCGCACATCACGGTGGCGGATCTGGTCACGCGCGCACGTGAGCAAGGTGTGCTCATCAACGCCCTCGGCCCCGCCAAACTTAGGCTGCTCACCCATCTGGACGTAAGCCATGCAGAGTGCTTGCGCGCGGCGCAGGTGCTGGTGCGGCTGCTCGGCGGTTGACCGGTCAAGCGTATGCTGGATCGCTGCTCAGACTGCAAACCAATGCGGCGCAATTGAATCCTGGACGGAGAATGATCATGCGTGACAACCCGGTCAAGCAGACGATTGCAAATGGCGGTAAAGCCTTTGGCGCGATGGTGTTCGAGTTTTTCTCGCCTGGC
>JANNCZ010000325.1:0-2072 GCA_031387185.1 Burkholderiales bacterium | reverse complement strand
CGACGCCGTACCCGCGACGCACAATCCGGCGATCCGCGCGGCACTCGCGACGCCCGACAAGGAGTATCTGGAAATTGAAGGCGCGAACCACTACTACCTCGGCCAGCCGGCGCAATTGCAGATCTGCATTGACGCGGTGATTGGCTGGAGCCGGCGCAAGGGTTTGTTGCTCCCGTAAATCAGGTGATGTGCGTGGCGGGCGCCCCGGCGGGCCAGCGCGCCGCGCTCCGTGCGACTGGATGACAATGACGGCTACCGGCCATTGACATCATGAATCGCTCCCTTGCATTGAGTTTGCTCGCGCAGCACATAATCGTGCTCGCCGATCGTTTTGGCGTCACGACCCTTGCATTGTTTGGCTCCACGGCACGCGGCAGCGCGGGCAGCGCCAGCAATGTCGACGTGCTGGTTGCATTTGACGGACCCGCCACTTCGGCAATGATCAATTTGATACCTGGAAGATCAGCCCGGCTTGTGGAACACCGCGCAGTAGCTGCCGAGCGGGCCCCGGCCCGGCCAATTGTCGATCAAGCGGTGCAGTTTGAATCCGCTGCTGGTCATCTCGGCGATGACGTCATTTGCAGCAACCCCAAGATCGCCCCGGCTCGCAAAGAAAGGCGGCGGAAAGTCGATCACGGCGAGCACACCTCCCGGCTTCAGGGAACGCAGCAAACTGGCGTTGGTGCGCGCCGGGTCGGTCAGGTGGTGGTACACGCGGCGCAGCAGGATAAGGTCGCAGCAATTGGGCGGCAAGCTGGCGTCGTCGCTCGACGCATCGACCACCGTCACATTGCCGAGCGCAGCGGCAGTGGCTGCCTCGCGCAGCGCGCGCCGGCGTTCCGGCTCGATCTCAGTCGAAAACACCCGCCCGTTCGGCCCGACTTCGCGCGCGAGGGCAAGAGTGAGTTCACCCTTGCCTGCGCCAACGTCCGCCACCACCTGGCCCGGCTTCAGAGTGAGCTCCTGCCTTATGCGCGGCATTTCAGGGCCGTCGGCGCGAAAGCCGAAACCAGTCCAGCTTGCCCCGCCCGTGCATGCGCCCAGGAGCGGAAGCACGATTGCCGCAACACCGATTCGATGCATCATTCGTTTCTCCCTCACGATCAAAAGCCGTACTATGCAAATTCAAGTTGACTTCAAGTCAAGAGGAGAATTGCCATGGACATAGCCGAGGTTGCACTTCGCTCCGGCGTTTCCGCATCGGCATTGCGCTTCTACGAGAACAAGGGCCTGATCGCCTCGGTGGGGCGGCGCGGCTTGCGCCGTCAGTTTTCCCCCGGCGTACTCGACCGTTTGGCCCTGATCGCCTTGGGGCGTGCCGCCGGATTCTCGCTCGCGCAAATCTCGCTCATGCTCGCACCAAACGGTCAAGTACAAATTGACCGGAGCATGCTCGCTGCCAAGGCGGATGAGCTCGATGAGGCGCTCAGCAAACTGAGCGCAAGGCGCGACGCCTTACGGCAGGCGGCGGCCTGTCCTGCGGCCAGTCATATGGAATGTCCCAACTTCCGCCGCTATCTTGCGTCCGCTGCGAATCATGAGTTGGGTGCGCCAAAGCAGCGGCTGAAGCGCCACTGATTGCAACCACCAATGGCAACTATCGATGCCAAATGCCGCGCCGCTGATCTACCGCCAACTGCCGCTACTGCAATCTCTTCTCGCAGTCAATATGCGATGCCGCGAATTTCGGCCGTGCCGGTTCGAAAGCGCGCAATGCGCTGATCGCGCTCAACCTGCGCGAGTTCGACGAGGCGCCGAACATCGACGCCGGAGAGGGCGTGAAGATGATGTTCGCTGAGATGGCGACCGCCAAGCTTTATCCTCCGCAGTACGCGCAGAACCTCGATGCTGCGGTCGAGAGCGTGACGGTGACCTTGCTCAATATGGAGCGCCCGACTGTTTGGGATGAGGTGAGCGCGTGGATTGACCGGCATGGGTCAATTGCGAATCGTGAATTGCGGGAATTTTCGGGCCTCGATACCTTGGAAGCATCGCGCATGCTGCGCGCCTGGGTGACGCAGGGGGTGCTGGCCGCGCTGCCCGCAGCCTCGCGCCAGCAGGCGCGGTACGCG
>JANNCZ010000307.1:0-2890 GCA_031387185.1 Burkholderiales bacterium | reverse complement strand
AACACCTGCTCACACGCCGCGCCGTCTCGCGCGAAGTCGGCGAAAAAATCGTCACCCGCATCAAGTGGTGGGAAGACTACTGCGAACGCAACAAGGGCGAGATGAACAACAACCCCTCGCCCGGCAACAAGGCCGGCGGCCTCACCACGATTCTCGAAAAATCGCTCGGTGCTGTCGCCAAGGGCGGCACCACCAACCTTATCGATGTCTATGAATACGCCATGCCGGTCACCAAAAAAGGTTTCGTCTACATGGACACCCCCGGCTACGACCCGGTCTCGGCCACCGGCCAGGTGGCTGGCGGCGCGAACCTGATCTGCTTCACGACAGGGCGTGGCTCGGCCTACGGCTGCATCCCGTCACCGTCAATGAAGCTCGCCACGAATACACCGCTGTACTTGAAGCAGACCGACGACATGGACATCAATTGCGGCGAAATCCTCGACGGCGGCGCCACCGTGCAGCAACTCGGGCAAAAGATTTTCGAGCGCGTGCTGGAGATTGCGTCGGGCAAAAAATCCAAGAGTGAAGAGTGGGGTTATGGGCACCTCGAGTTTGCGCCGTGGATCATTGGCGCGACCATGTAACTGGCTTGAAACCGTTGGGAGCGCTTTTTAGGGACGTTATAGGGTCAGAGGCGCTCGAATCGAGTTTTTGTCATCCCCTTGAGCTTTGGCGGTACACACGCATTCATTTGGCCGCAACTTGGAAACCCGCATGAGGCACGAATGCCGGTACCCGCGCCAGCGATAATGTCCTCCCTGACCCAGGCTGCACCGCAATGACTGCCGACACCCTCAATTTTTTCAAATACCTGTTCCTGGTGTTTGCCGCGATCCTGCCGATCATGAACCCGGCCGGGGCGGCGCCGATGTTCCTCAGCCTCACGCCGGGCGCTTCGCCGCAAACGCGCGCTGCGCTGGCGCGCATGATTGCCACGTTCATTTTCTTTTTGCTGCTGGGCGCGATGTTCATTGGCTCTTACGTGCTCGATTTCTTCGGCATTTCGATTCCGGTGGTGCGCGTTGGCGGCGGCCTGCTGGTGTGCGCTACCGGCTGGCGCCTGCTCACCGCGGCCGAATCACAGGATACGCACGATGCGGTGCAGGCTTCTGCCGCACCGCGTGCCGGCCAGATGAAGGCGCGTGCCTTCTATCCATTGGCTTTTCCGATCACCTGCGGGCCAGGCACCATCGCGGTGGCGATCACCCTGGGCGCGAGTTTGAAAGATGGCGGCAAGGAATCCTGGCTGCTGACCGGTGCGGCCTTGAGTGGCATCTTCCTGCTCGCGCTCTCGGTTTACCTGTGCTTTCGCTTTGCTGACCGGCTATTGAAGCCGCTCGGTGACACCGGCACCACAGTATTCCTGCGGCTCTCCGCCTTTGTGCTGCTGTGCGTCGGCGTGCAGATCTTTTGGACCGGCGCCGCCGAACTGCTGGCACCCTGGAAGCCGCCGGGCCGCTGAGACGGCATTCGTCTCAGCTTCTGCATGCACTCAGCTTGGCCTGCAGCGGCACTTCCGCGAGTGGCGTTAGCTAATCACTTCCACATTGGCCAGTTTCGCCACGGCGCGCCAGGTATCGATCTGGCTGTTGATGAGCTGCACAAACTCATTGCCGAGCACCGGTGTTTTGCGCGGCAGGGTTTGCAATTCTTCGAGCCTGGACATCATGTCGGGCTTGGAGAAAATTTCGGGGATCAGTGTGCTTAAGCGCTGCACGATCGGCGCGGGCAGGCCCTTGGGTGCCGACAGTCCCAGCCATTGCGAGCCGGTAAGCTTGGGGTAACCAGCTTCGGCGAACGTGGGGATATTCGGCAAGGCAGGCAGGCGGGCTGGCGTGGAGACTGCCAGCGCACGCAGTGAGCCGCCTTTCAATTGCGCGACGTTGGTGGTGATCGGGTCAAGCAGGCTGTCGATATTCCCGCCCAACAGATCGAGCATGGCGGGGGCGCTGCCTTGGTAGGGGATGTGGTCATGCTGCGGCGCACGGCCTTCGAGCTTGAGCAACTCACCAAACAGATGATTGGCCGAACCGATGCCGGAGGAGCCGTAGCGCACCGGTTTGGTTCTGGCAGCGGTGACATATTGCTCCAGTGTTTGATAAGGCGATGCCGGACGCACCAGGAGCACCATCGGCGCTTCGACCAGCATGCCGATGTGCGAAAAATCAGCTACCGCGTCAAATGGCATGGTGCGCCGCGTGGCCGTGGCGTACACGTGCACCGAGGCGTGGCTGACTAGCAGAGTGTAGCCATCGGCCGGCTGCTTCGACACCCAGTCCGTGCCTACCAAGCCACCGGCGCCTGGGCGATTTTCCACCACGACTGACTGGCCGAGCGCTTGCGAAAGGTGGGGTGCCATCAGACGCGAAACCGTGTCCACCAAACCCCCGGGAGGGAACTGCGCAATCAAGCGGACGGTGCCGCGCGTGGGCCAGGCTGGGCTTTGGGCACGCACGAAAGCGGGTGCAGTCATCAGGGCGGCGCCAGCGGTAAGTAGGTCACGACGTTTCATGGGGGTTCCTTTGGGTTGTTTGGCTGGTCCGTGCCGGGCAGCCGATTGAGTTGGCGTTACGGGAAAACTGCGAAGAACTGGTGCTGAATCAAGCAATCGATGTGCCATTGTACGCAAGCGGGCAGGCTTGGCGTAGGTCTGTGCCGCGCTGGCGTGGTGTAGCGATTGGGTAGGCAATGGGCAGTGAGAAATATACTTGACAAAATCAGTGGGGTATTGCTATACTTGACTTAATTGCTCGGGTTTAACTGCTTCGGTTTAACTGCTTCGGTTTAACTGCGCGGACTTAACCGCGTGGGTTTAACCCGGGCTTGTCCAGAAAGGCCCCATCATGAGACTGACCACCAAAGGCCGCTTCGCCGTCACCGCGATGAT
>JANNCZ010000300.1:0-1799 GCA_031387185.1 Burkholderiales bacterium | reverse complement strand
GTTATGTCATGCGTGCGCCATCTCCCCCTTCCGTGATCGACAAGCATCTGCTGGCGCGCTTGCGCTTTCGCCATCTGCAACTGATATCCGAAGTGGAGCGGGTCGGCAGCCTGTCCAAGGCAGCCGAGGCACTGAGCCTCACCCAACCTGCCATGAGCAAGGCTCTCAAGGAGATTGAGGGCATGCTCGGATTTGCGCTATTCACGCGAAGCGCCCGCGGGCTGCAAAAAACCGAGCAGGGCAGCATCGTGATGCACGGTGCCACCTTGATCCTCAAAGAGCTTGTGCACATGCAAGCCGAGGCCGCCGCCGCCGGGCCGGAAGGGCGGGTCGCCGCGATACTGCGCATCGGCACGGGTGCATTTCTGGCCATCACACTTTTGCCCCGTGTCATCGCGCACCTGGCCGCCGCCAACCCACCGGTGACGGTGAGTCTGCGTGAAGCCTACGTTCCCAGCCTGTTTGGCGAATTGCTGGACGGCAACCTTGATGCGCTCATTACGGTCTACGACGCCGGCGCCATGGCCGCCACGGCCGGGCGTGGCATTCGCTTCGAGAAATTTGCCGAGGAGGAATACACGGTGATTGCCCCCGCCGGCCACCGCCTGGCGCGCGCCCGCAAAGTGTCCTGGAGCGCACTGGCAGCCGAGCCGTGGGTGCTCACGCGCAAGCCCTCGTTGGCCCGTGTCTTTATCGAGGACACGTTTCGCCGCGAAGGCCTGTCACCACCGGTGCCGGTGTGCGAGACCGAAAGTCCGGTGACCAGCGCGCGCATCGTCGCGCAAGGGGTGGGCGTGAGCTGCACACCGGATGCCACGGCGCAAGAGGCCGAACAGTCCGGGCGCGTCAAGCGCCTGAGAATGCAGTCCGCGCCGCCCAGCGCCATTCTTGGGCTGGTGTATCGCACGGCTGCGCAAGCGCACCCACGCATACAGTTGCTGCGCGACGCCCTGGCGAAAATCGCTGCCGCATGAAGTGGCACGCCGGGTGGCCGTCGCCTCCATGCATACTCTCACTTTCCCGCACCCATCCCGCCATTGCGCCATGCCCCGCATCCTCATCCTCAACGGCAACACCACCGAATCGGTCACCGCATTGGTCACGCGCCACGTGCGCGCCGAGTTGCCGAGCCGCTTTGAACTCAGACCGGCCACTGCACGTTTTGGCGCACGCTACATCTCGACCGAGGCGTCCTACGCCATCGCCGGCCACGCGGCCCTCGATTGTCTGGCTGAGCAAGGAGCGGATTGCGATGCCATCCTGCTGGCCTGTTTCGGTGACCCCGGCCTCTTTGCGCTGCGCGAACTGAGCGCCGCGCCAGTGGTGGGGTTAGCAGAAGCTGCAATGGAAGAAGCCGCCGCGCATGGGCGCTTCTCCATTGTCACTGGTGGTGTGCTGTGGAAGCCGATGTTAGAGCGCCTCGCCGTCGCGCTCGGCTGCGGCGCTGCCATCGCGAGCATTCGCCCGATCACCTGGACTGGCGATCAGATCGCCGCTGATCCGGACGGTGCCTTGCGCTTTCTCGCCGCTGAAGCGCGCGCAGCGCAAGAGCAGGACGGTGCGCAGGCGGTGATTCTCGGCGGCGCCGCTCTGGCAGGCATTGCCGCGCGCCTCGCGCCCGAGGTGCCGTTGCCGCTGATCGACAGCGTGCTGGCCGGTGCGCGCGTGGCGGCGGCGCGGGCTGATGCGTATGTTCGTAAGGCGGATCACGCGCTCTCCGCACACCCCGACCATCAGCGACAAGCAGCGCCTGAGTTGGCCGTGCGACGCGGCACTACGCCCTCTATCGGTCTGAGTCG
>JANNCZ010000292.1:0-1675 GCA_031387185.1 Burkholderiales bacterium | reverse complement strand
GGCATACCAGTTGGTCACGTCGTAGCCGGAAAAACTTTCGGCAATCGCCGGCACCTCGGGCAGGGCTTCGGCGCGGCGCAGGCTGGTGACCGCGAGTGCGCGAATCTTGCCCGCCTTGATCTGCGGCACGGCGGTGGGTGCGGAAGCAAACACCGAGGGTACCTGATTGCCGAGCAGATCGGTCATCGCCGGGCCGCCGCCCTTGTAGGGCACGTGGGTCAAGTCGATCTTGGCAATCGACTCGAACAACGCACCCGACAAATGCCCGGTCGAGCTGATGCCCGAGGTGCCATACGCAATCGCGCCGCCCTTGGCACCCGCAATCTTGACGTAATCGGCCAGGGTGCGCATCGGCTGCGCGCTGCCGACCACCAGCACATTGGGAAACTGTACCGCCATCGACAGCGGCATGAAATCCTTGCGCGGGTCGTAACCGAGTTTCTGCGTTGTGTGCGGCGAGACGGTGAGCGCACCGATGTTGGTGAGGTGAATGAAGTGGCCATCCGCCATCGCGCGCACCGCTTGCTCGGCGGCGATATTGCCGCCCGCACCAGGCTTGTTGTCGACGTTGACCGGCTGGCCGATTTGTTCGGACAGTTTTTTCGCCAGCAGGCGTGCCGTGATGTCGGTGCCGCCACCGGGGGCGAACCCGACCGAGAGCGTGACCGGCTTGTTGGGGAAACCTGCTTGCGCCAGCGCCAAAGGAGCAGCAACAGCGCAGGCGAGGCCCCACACTGCCCGTGCAGCGGGGGACATGAACGATTGCAACATCATGGTGATTCCTGTCAGGTTGAATGCACTTTCGGCACTTGCTCAGTGAAACCCGTTGCCGATTCATACGCATGCCCAAGCTGATACAGGCGCGCCTCTGAGAAGGGCCGGCCGATCAGCTGGAAGCCGCAGGGCATGCCATTGGCAGAAAAGCCCGCAGGCACGGAGAGCGCCGGCAGGCCGAGCACGTTGATAGGCCGCATCAGACGCGTGATCTCGTTGAGAATGCGCATCATGTTGGCACCGCCCGAGACATCGACATCCGATAGCTTGGGTACTTCAAACGACAGCACTGGTGCCAGCAGGGCATCGCATTTGTCAAACACCGTAGTGCAAAAATCGCGCAGCATCGGGCCGCGCACGCGCTGCGCATCAGCCACACCCTGCACGGTGGCACCGAGCGTCATCTGGATGCGGCCACGGGTTTGCGGGGTGTAGTCATCAGGCCGGGTACGCATCCATTCACCGTGAATCCCGATCACGTCGCTCCAAGTCAGGAGAAAGCCCGCTGCGTTCGCTGCATCGAGATCGGGTATCGCCACCTCGACAATCTCGCAGCCAAGTTTGCGATAGACCTCGAACGCCGCTGCCATGCGCTCGGCCACGGCGGGCTCGAGCATCGCGTCGAAATAACCCTTGGGCACACCGACCCGCAACCCCTTCACCGGCCGGGTCAATTGCGCCATGTAGTCCGGCACATTGCCTGCCACGGTGGCCGGGTCGCGTGCGTCGTGACCGGCGATCACGGAGAGCATCAGCGCGTTGTCGGCCACGGTGCGCGTGAGCGGGCCGACCGTGTCGAGATACTGCGACAAGGGCATCGCACCGGCACGCGACACAAGGCCGAAGGTGGTCTTCATGCCGGTCACGCCGCAGATCGACGCGGGCATGCGTACCGAGCCGC
>JANNCZ010000268.1:0-2195 GCA_031387185.1 Burkholderiales bacterium | reverse complement strand
TGCAGCCGATCAGCATCGTCATGCGCGCCTCCGGCCACACACGCTAAACCATGCCTGGCTTCATCACCGCCATGATGAGGGCGAAGGTCAGCGCGTTGAAAATCGTTTCCCACGCATAGAAGCCGACCGGCGAGCCCGATGTGCTGGTTGAATGCGACGACGTGTTGATCGCGGTCGGACAGGAAAATTCGTTTCCGTGGATCGAGCGCGATCTCGGTTTGAAATTCGACCAATGGGGCATGCCGGTGGTCGATAAAATTACCCATCAATCCTCAATCGGGAACGTGTTTTTCGGCGGTGATGCCGCGTTCGGCCCGAAGAATATTATCTGGGCGGTCGCGCATGGTCACGAAGCGGCAATCTCCATCGACAAATTTTGCCAGCACGAGGATGTGAATGATCGACCGCCGCCGATGGTGCATTTGCTCAGCCAGAAAATGGGCATTCACGAGTGGAGCTACGACAACGATATCTCGAACGATTTGCGCTACAAGGTACCGCTCAAGGAAACGTCGATTGCGTTGAAGAGCATCAAGGTGGAAGTGGAACTCGGCTTTGATCGCAAACTCGCCTTCGCGGAAGCGCAACGCTGCCTCAACTGCGACATTCAGACGGTGTTCACCTCCTCGCTCTGCATCGAGTGCGACGCCTGCGTCGATATCTGTCCGATGGACTGCATCACCTTCACCGCCAATGGCGAGGAAGAAGATCTGCGGACCAGGTTGAAGGCGCCGTCGATACATCCGGACCAGGACCTCTATGTCGCCGACGGGCTCAAGACGGGCCGCGTCATGGTCAAGGACGAAGACGTCTGCCTGCACTGCGGCCTGTGCGCCGAACGCTGTCCCACCGGGGCCTGGGACATGCAGAAATTTCTACTCGTCCCGGCCAAGGCCGGCCCGGCCAGCCGAGATGCGGCCATGAAGCCGGTGGGGGCCCTGGTATGAAGCGCATCGAGAGCATCAACGACTTCGTCATCAAGTTCGCCAACGTCAACGGCTCGGGCTCGGCCTCGGCCAACGAGTTGTATGCCAAGGCGGTGTTGCGCATGGGCGTGCCGGTCAGCCCGCGCAACATCTTTCCCAGCAATATCCAGGGCCTGCCCACCTGGTACGAAGTGCGGGTGTGCGAGCAAGGCTGGCTGGGCCGGCGCGGTGGCATCGACATGATGGTGGCGATGAACCCACAAACCTGGGCCCAGGACGTGGCCGAGCTGGAGCCCGGCGGCTACTTGTTCTACTACAGCACGAGGCCCTTGCCGGCCAGCGCCTTCCGCCCGGATATCAACCTCATCGGCATGCCGGTCACGGCGATTTGCAATGCCACCTATGAAGACCCGCGCCAGCGCACGCTGTTCAAAAACATCATGGTGCTGGGCGCGCTGTCGGTGTTGATGGATGTGGACAGCACGGTCATCGAAGGCCTGTTCAGCGAGCAATACCGCGGCAAGGAGCGCTTGCTGGAGTCCAACGTGCGTGCCCTGCAAGCCGGGCGCAGCTTTGCCAAGGATCATCTCCAACCGCCAAACTGCGCAGAAGTGGGGCTGCGTGTGCGCCGCGCCGACAAGATCGGCCAGCGCATCTTTGTCGAAGGCAATGCCGCCACGGCGCTGGGCTGCTTGTACGGCGGGGCCACGGTGTGTGCCTGGTACCCGATCACGCCTTCCTCGTCCGTGGCCGAGGCCTTTGAGAAGTACTGCCAGAAGTACCGCGTAGAGCAGAGCACTGGCGAACACAAGTACGCCATCGTGCAGGCCGAGGACGAGATCGCCTCGATCGGCATCGTCACCGGCGCGGGCTGGAATGGCGCGCGCGCCTTCACCGCCACCTCCGGCCCTGGCGTGTCCTTGATGACCGAGTTCATCGGCTTGGCCTACTTCGCGGAAATTCCCGTCACCATCATCGACGTGCAACGCGGTGGGCCTTCCACCGGCATGCCCACGCGCACCCAGCAGGCCGATTTGCTCAGCTGCGCCTATGCCAGCCACGGCGACACCAAGCATGTGATGTTGCTGCCGCAAGACCCGGGCGAGTGCTTTGAATTTGCCGCCGATGCGCTGGACCTGGCGGATCGGTTGCAAACCCCGGTGTTTGTGCTGACCGATCTGGACATCGGCATGAACCAGCGCCTGTGCGAGCCGCTGACCTGGGACGACAGTCGCACTTACGACCGCGGCAAGGTGATGAGCGCCGAAG